>JALWCD010000219.1:0-1856 GCA_027036915.1 Thermodesulfatator sp.
ATGCGGAACAGTACCAGGGCGCCACGCCCTTGCTGATCGGTCTGGCCATCGGTATCTACGGCCTGACCCAGGGGCTGTTCCAGCTGCCTTTCGGCTTTCTGTCCGACCGTGTCGGGCGCAAGAAGATGATCGTCATCGGGCTGCTGCTTTTCGCGGCCGGCAGTGCCGTG
Organism: Thermodesulfatator sp.; assembly: GCA_027036915.1. Classification (GTDB taxonomy): domain Bacteria; phylum Desulfobacterota; class Thermodesulfobacteria; order Thermodesulfobacteriales; family Thermodesulfobacteriaceae; genus Thermosulfurimonas_A. Next base: position 171 of record JALWCD010000219.1, read on the forward strand.
GCCGCCACCGCCGAGACGATCCAGCAGGTTGTGGCCGGCCGTGCCCTGCAGGGCATGCGCGCTAGCGCCGCGGTGGTCATGGCCCTGGGGGAGTCCCTGCGCCATTATCTCAGACCCTATTGAGTTTCCTCCGGCTCCAGGATCACCAGCACGTAAGCCTGATCGTCAAGATATTTTCGGGCCGCGGCCTGAACCTCTTCCCGGGAAACACTTTTGATGCCTTCCAGATAACGGTAAAAATAATTGAAACCCAGCCCCAGAGCCTCATTTAACGCCCGATCCATGGCCTGGGAGAGATTGGTCTGAAGGTCGGTCTCGTAGTTGCCGATGAGCCAGTTCTTGGCCCGGGCGAGCTCCTCTTCCGTAACACCTCTTTCCCTGACCCGGGCGATCTCGTTCCAGAGGCCAAAAAGGGCTTCATCTTTTTTGTCCGGAGCACAGCCGATATAAAGGGCCATCGAGCCGGTGTTCACCCCCAGGGTAAGAAAGGAGGTTACGGCGTAGGCCAGGGCCTTTTCATCTCGCAGGGCCCGGAAGAGACGCCCTCCCTGGCCGGCCAGGACCGCGTTCAGGACCTCAAGGGCGTATCGATCCTCATCCCGAAGCCCGACCGCTCTGAAGCCCAGAATGATATGGGTCTGCTCCGCCCTTTTGGACACAGTGGTTATGCGGGGCCCGGTAAGCGCCGGGGGACTTCGATCCTCCGGGAGGGGTTCGGGAGGAGCCATCCACCCGGAAAGGGCCTTCTCCAGCCTCTCCAGAACCTTCTCCGGCTCCACATCCCCCACGATAGCCAGAACCCCCTTGTCCGGCCGGACATATCTGGCGTACGCCCTCTTAAGGACTTCCCCCGAAAGTTTTTCGAAGAAGTCCCGGGCTCCCAGGAGGTTCAAACCGTAAGGGTGCGGAGAAAACATAACCCGATAAAATTCCTTCAGAGCCACCTGAACCGGCTGGTCTTCCTGTCGCAGGAGGGCCGAAATCAGCTCCGGTCGGGCCTTATCCACCTCGGATTCCGAAAAAGCGGGTTCACGCAGAACCTCAAGGAAAAGCTCAAGCCCCTCAGCAAAACCCTCGGCCAGGAAGGTGGCCTCAAGCCCGAAGGTGTTTCTCCCGGAAAAGCCCCGGATTTTACCTCCCAGGGCCTCTACCAGGGCCGCCAGCTCTTCGGCCGAGTGTTTACGTGTAGCCCGGGGCCAGACCGTAACCAGGGCCCGAAATAGACCATTGGTCTCCGGGGTTTCAAACCGCAGGCCTCCGGGGAAAACCAAGGCCAGTCCCACGGAGGGTACATCCCTCAGGGGTTGAATGATGATCCGCAGGCCGTTCGAGAGTTTGCGATAGATCGGAGGAACGACCGGCCCCAGTTCACCGACCGCCACCCCCTGAGCCTCAAGCTCGGCCTCTTCCACCAGACGCGCGAGTTCTTCGTCCGAAAGCTCACCCTCGGCGGTAAGGATTCCAGCCACCACCTTTTGGGGAAGGAAGTATTTCTGGGCGGCCTCAAGGAGATCCTCCGGTTTCACCCGGCGAACGGCCTCCATATACCGCCGGGCTTTGTGAGGATCCCCGGCCACCATCTCGAAGGTTCCCAGCTTTCGGGCCTCGCCCTCCATGGTCTCTCGACTGTAAACGAAATCCGAAAGCACCTTGATCTTGGCGCGTCGCAACTTAACTTCCGTAACG
>JALWCD010000219.1:1866-6529 GCA_027036915.1 Thermodesulfatator sp.
TCTCCACCAGGGTTTCCTTGATGGCCGCCCGGAGGTTTTCCGGCGGAGCGGTACCGTAGACCTCAAAAAGTCCGGGCCCCGCGGGGGTGAAGGCCGCGGCCTCCACGCTGTGTACCAGCCCCAACCTGCGCCGGAGTTTGAGATAGAGCCTTGAGGAATGCCCCTCCCCGAGAAGGGCCGCCAGGACGTCCATCACCGGAGCCTCCGGTTCAATCAGGCTGGGAGCCGGAAGGACAATCTCAAAGTAGTTCTCCTCCACCGGTTTGTGGACCGTAACCGCCCGGGGGCGGCTCACATAGGGCTCCTCGGGAAACCTCGTTGCAGGAGCTTTTCTCGGGGGAACTTTTCCGAAATACTTTTCGATGAGCCCCAAGGCCCTCCTGGCCTCCACATCTCCTACCACCACCACCGCCATGTTGGAGGGTACATAATAACGACGCACGTAATCCAAGAGATCTTTTCGGGTGAGCTTCCGGACCGTTTTTTCATACCCTATGATGGGACGACGGTAGGGATATTTGCGATAAGCGACCTCGAGGACCTTTTCGGAAAGAACGATCAGGGGGCGGTCCTCTCGCATCCGCATTTCCTCAAGGACCACTTCCTTTTCTCTCTCGAGCTCTCGGGCCTCAAAGGTGGCGTGAAAAACCGCATCGGAGAGGATATCCAGAGCCACTTCCAGAATCTCTCGCGGCCCCACGATGTAATAACAGGTGTAGTCATAAGAGGTGAAGGCGTTAATGTAGCCTCCATGGGCCTCGATGGTCTCCGCGATCTCTCCCGGCCCCCTCCTTTCGGTCCCCTTGAAGATCATGTGTTCGATGAGATGGGTGATACCGGCTATTTTTTCGGATTCGTAAATGCTGCCCACCTTCACCCAGACCTGGACCGCCACCACCGGTGCCCGGTGGTTCTCCTCCAGGATGGCCACCAGACCATTGGAAAGTATTTTCCGATGGATTTGACTCTTTCCCGATTCCGCAGACATTCCGACCTTAAACCCTCCCAGTATCATCAATAAAATTCCGAGAGTAAAATACCATCTCCGGTACGCTTTCATACATCTTTACCCCCTCGACTTTCCAGATAAGTTTACTGAGTTTATCTCCGAAAACAATCCTTGAGGCTTTCCTGCGGCCAGACCCCTAAAAGGCAAGAAAAAACAAAAGTAAGCCTTCAAAAAGGAGTTTAAAGCCAAAATTTGAAAAGATATTTCATTAAAATCGTAAGATTCATTCCTTGTTCCATTTGACACTAAAAGAGGTTTTTGCTAAAGATCTGGATAAAATTTCGCAGGGAGGGGCTTTATGAGTGCGTGGAAGCGGGCTTACGAGAATCTCTGCACCAAACACTGGTCTCCCATGCTTGGAGGAATTCTTCTGGCTTTTTTGGTGGTGCTTTTAGAGGCCTGGTATCGTCCCTGGGGTATCGTAGGAGGGCTACGCAATTGGGCGGACTGGTTTTTTTACACCATTGGCCTTTACGATGAAGAACCGGCTCTCCACCCCCTCTGGTCTTCCACCTCTTCTATTCTGGATATCGGACTCATCTGGGGAGCTTTCATTTCGGCGGCTTTAGGCCGGGAGTTTGGTATCCGGATCCCCCCGAAGATAGAGTTTGTTAAGGCCGTGGTAGCCGGGATCCTCATGGGCATCGGGGCTTCTCTGGCCATGGGTTGTAACGTGGGCGGTTTCTATATGGCGGTAAACAACCTCTCGGCCAACGGTTTTGTCATGCTTATCGGTTTGATCTTTGGGGTCATCCTGGCCATCAAATATCTTTACTGGGAACTGGAGCGTTTTCCTAGCTCCGGAGGTTTTGAAATCAGTTTTCACAAAATAAATCCTTTTCTCGGGATAATTGCCCTTATCGGTCTTTTGATAGCCACCAAGGCTTATTTTGGAAGTGATCTTGATCGGGGAGAGATCCTCGGAGGGTGTCTAATTTTAGCCGCGGGCATCGGTTACGTCATGCATCGGAGCCGTTTTTGCATGGTAAACGCCCTGCGGGAGCCCTTCATGACCGGAGACGCCGAGATGGGTAAGGCCCTCACGGTAAGCCTGATCCTCTCGGCCGTGGGTATTGCCATTCTAAAATACAACGGTATTCGTCCGGAAAGCGCTTATGTCACGCCCACTTTCGTCCAGGGGGCTCTCATCGGTGGTTTCATCTTCGGTTTTGGCATGACGGTGGCCGGAGGGTGCGGTTCCGGAAGCCTCTGGCGGGTGGCTGAAGGCCAGGTGAAACTGGTTATCGTGGCCATCGTTTTCGCCCTGACCAACTCCCTGGTGCGACACTTTTTCGCGGAGTACGAGGTCATCGAAAACGGTTACCTGGGGAAAGCCATCTTCATGCCGGAATATCTGGGCTACGCGGGGACTCTTTTACTGATTGCCCTGGTGGTCCTGGTGTGGTACATCGTGATTGATTGGAACGAGGACAGCAATAAGCTGGTCCTCGAAATGTAAAAAATCCAGACAAGGAGGGTACCAATGTCGGACATCAAGATTGCCCCGGATGACATCAAGCCTGACATGACTATCGATTGCAAGGGTCTGTCCTGTCCCATGCCGCTTCTCAAGACCAAGAAGGCCATTCAGAAGCTCCAGCCCGGTCAGATCCTGGAGGTACTGGGCACGGACCCCGGTTCCCGGAACGACATTCCGGGCTGGTGTGAGCGGGCTGGACACGAGTATCTGGGCGAAAAACAGGATCAGGGATTCATCCGTTTTTACGTTAAAAAAGGCGCCTAATCAAATTTAAGGAGGTGTCAAATGGCCAAGGATCCAGATAAGCTCGGTATTTTTGTGACCAATCCTCAGTACATGTCGCATCTGGTAAAGATCGTAGAAGCCGCCCAGAGGGCCGGCAAAAAGGTTAAGGTCTTTTTCACCTTTAAAGCCATACACCTTACCAAACAGCCGGATTTCCCTAAGCTGGTTCAGATGATTCCCGAGGCCGATCTTGCCATCTGTGCCGACAGTTACACCTGTGAGGGGTTTGACGTGGAAACGGACATTCCCGGTGGCATGACTCCCAAACAGATGCGTACCCAGGCCTATCACGGGGAGATTCTGGACGAATGCGGCAAGTATCTGGTGCTGTAAAAAATTAAGTAAAGGAGGGAAAAAATGGCGGAATCCCTTAAAGTGTTCTTTTTGATTGCCAACCGCATCTATATCAGCGATGGTATCCGCTCCACCCTGGGGCTTTCGGTGGAAAATCATTATTCCCACGCCTGCATCTTTTACAACAAGATGCCCAAAGTCACGGAATACGTTCAGGAAAACATTGACTGGATTCGGGACATGGAGGGAGACGTTTTCGCCGTGGTGGACACCATGGACGAAGAGGCCAAAAAATACAATGTGGACGAGGTGGGACTTACGGCCATCACCCTGGAAGAGCTGGCTCAAAAACTGCGCGAGGCGGATGTTATCATCGGTTACGGCCTGCCCAGGCAAAAACATGCTCCGCCTCCGGCCTGTGCCGACTAGTGGTCTCCTGAACCAAAATTACAAGAGGTAGGAGGGCGAAAATGAAAATTCTGCATGTATATCGGAACGAACCCAACGAGGAGGTACAGAAACTGGTCTCTCTCCTGAATGAGGGGAACGAGGCCATGGAGTTTAAGCTTTACGAAGCCAAGGAGGACGCCGATTACGACAGGCTCATCCAGATGATATGGGAGGCCGACAAAACCATAAGCTGGTGGTAAACTTTCGGGCCGGGGGATACCCCGGCCCTCTTTTTTATTCCTTTCTTACTACTTCGTAAAGCCCGGGGAGATGCCTATATCGTTCGGCATAGTCTAGACCATATCCTACCAGAAAACCCTTCGGAATCTCAAAGGCCCGGAAATCAATAGGAACATTAACCTTTCTTCTTTCTTTTTTGTCCACGAAGCAACAGATCTTTATGGAAGCCGGTTCATGAAGCCTGAGGTGTTCCAGAAGATAGGCCAGGGTATAGCCCGTATCCACGATGTCCTCCACAATTAATACATGCTTTCCTTTAAGGGGCAACTCCACGTCCTTGGTAATCTGAACCTCTCCGGCTGAGGTGTCTGAAAAGCCGTAACTTTTGAGTCTTACAAAATCTATCTCTACTCTGGGAATTTCGAGGGCCCGGATAAGATCCGCCATAAAAACCAGGGCGCCCTTCAGGACCCCCACCAGAACCAGAGATTGCCCCTGATATGTTCTGGAGATCTCTTTTCCGAGCTCCCGGACCCGGAGGGCAATTTCTTCCGGAGTCAAAACAGGTTTAAGTTTTTCGGCCATCTGGTCCCCCTAGGGTTCTTTGCAGTAAGCCCTCAATAACACCGGAGGTGGAAAAGGATCCTTGCATCCCTCTTTGAACCAGGCCTTTATCCTGGATTTATGCTTGTACATGGCCAGATCGGCCCGATGCAGACAGCTTTCCAGGGAATCGCTCACCAAAATGTCCGTAGCCCCACAGGCCAGATACTTCTTCAAACCCTCGATCTCCACGGGTGTAGAGACCAGCTCCATAAGGAAAGGTTCGGCTTTCTCCAGGGAATGAGTGGCCAGGAGAAGAACAAATTCGTCTCCTCCCAGTCGGATCGGGACATCCACTCCTTTGGTGAAATTTTTAAGCCTTCGAGCGGTCTTTACCAGAAGACGGTCGCCCATCTGATGAC
>JALWCD010000220.1 GCA_027036915.1 Thermodesulfatator sp.
GCGGGGAGAAGCCCGGGAGGCCCTTTCCTTTTACGCTGAAACTCTGAAGGCTCTCTCCCGGGGGCGTCCGGCCTTTCGGTTTTTCTCTGAAAGACCCGGAGATCTTCCGCGGGTTATCCTCCATGACGCCAAGGACTACGCCCGGAAATGCGGTCTTCCCTTCAATCTGGATGAGGCCGTTCTCAAGGACCGCAAGAAGGTGGGCCGGAACGATCCCTGCCCCTGCGGAAGCGGAAAGAAATACAAAAAGTGTTGTATGCGCAAGGAGGAGGCCCGCAGGGAAAAGCGAAGCGCGCAGACCCCGGAGGAGCAAAGAGCCCTGAGGCTTTATGAAGGCTTCGTGGCGCGAAAACACAAGGGCGAACTCAGAGAATTCCTCGGAACCTGGGTTCCCAGGTTTGAGGCTCTGGGGAAGGATCTGGGTCCAGAGGATGAGTGGGATTGGCCCTTTTTCCTGGCCGAACTATTTCTCTTTTTCGGGAGGACCGGCCAGGGAGAGCCTCTGGTGGAGGAGTTTCTGCGCACCAAGGGCCGTAACCTTTCCCCGGAAGAAAGGGAAATCCTCCGTTCTTTTAAGGAAAGTTATCCCTCGGTCTTCGAAATCTTAGAGACTTCGCCTGAAAAAGGACAAATGGTTCTCAAGGATCTTTTTACCGAAAAAACTTTTACCGTGCGCGACTACAATCTTTCCGAAGGGCTGGCCCCCGGAGAAAAGATATGGACCATGCTCTTTCGGGTGAAGGACTATTTTCGGCCGGCCAGGATCAGTCTGGGGGTTCCTCTGTTTAAGACCGAGCCTTTATTGAGAAGCCTTAAGGAAAAACTTATAGAATTCGGGGAGAAGGAATATCCGGTCTTTGCCCGCAAGAATTTCGTAGAGGTCTTTTACGAGGCGGCCAAAGTTCTGTTTTCGCCCTTTGAGGTTTCCTATCTCACACCGGAAGGCGATCGGGTGGAGATGGTGCGGGCTCATTACCGGGTCTCCGCGGAAGACTTTCAGGATATAAGGGAGGAGCTTCTCGATCGAGAAGATATCCTTGAGAGCGGGGAAAACGAGCTCGTCTGGGTGGAGGAAATAAAGGGGAGCGCCTTTAGCGTCTCTTCTCCTCCCGGAGGAGAGAGTAAACCCGGAACGCTTATCTTAAAGGGGATAATCAACGGCCGATATCTCGAGCTCGGTCGTATCATATTCGAGCCCGAGCGGGAGAGGGTGGTGCTTGAAACCCTTTCCCGGCCCCGGATGAGGCGATTACGTCAGTTTTTTGAGGAGGTCTCGGGTCCACGGGTCCGTTTTCTGGTGGAGGAGATAACCGACTGGAAACGCCTCGTTTCCCTCACAAGTCAGAAAAAAGAGAAAAAGGTGTCGGAAGACATACCCGATGAAGAACTGGCCGATCTGCGGTGGGTGGAGTACCTGGCCTGGCTGGATACCCCGGATCCGGAGTTCGAGGGGCTTTCCCCGCGCGAGGCCTGGAAGGATCCCTCTCTGAGGCCCCGGGTGGAGGAGAAGTTGCGGAACTTTGAACTTCTGGAGAAGGACTACGCCCGGCAAGGGCGCAGAAGCCTTAACATTAAAAAACTGCGTGAGTTTCTCGAAGCGTCGTGAGAGAAAAAATTTTATCCTGTTTCGTTTATAACCTCCCGGAGTTTATCTTCTATCAGGGTGCGGATTTCGGAAAGGCGCTCGGGGCTCCGGGCCTCAAAGCGGAGGACCAGAACGGGCTGGGTGTTTGAGGCCCGGACCAGCCCCCAGCCGTCGGGGAAGACCACCCGGGCCCCGTCCACATTTATGACCTCATAGCCTTCACTCTTGAGCCTCTCCGTGAGTTTTCGCACCACCTCAAACTTGATCTCGTCCGGACACTCCGTACGGATCTCGGGGGTGCTGTAGGTCTTGGGGAGGTCGGCGAGAAGCTCCGAAAGCGGCCGTTCGCTTTCGGAGACGATCTCCGCCAGGCGCAGGCTCGCATAGACCCCGTCGTCGAAACCGAACCAGCGGTCGGCAAAGAAGATGTGCCCGCTCATCTCCCCGGCAAGCACCGCCCCGGTCTCCTTCATCTTGTTCTTGATGAGGGAATGTCCGGTCTTCCACATGAGGGGGCGACCCCCTAGACGAGCGATTTCGTTGTACATCACCTGGGAACACTTGACCTCCCCGATGATGGTGGCCCCGGGGTGTTCGGAAAGCACCTTGCGGGCAAAAAGCACCATGAGCTGGTCCCCCCAGAGGATCTCGCCGTGCTCATCCACCACTCCCAGCCGGTCGCCGTCCCCGTCATAGCCCACCCCGAAGTCCGCTCCGAGCTCCTTCACCTTCTCTCGCAAAGCCTTAAGATTTTCCGGGACCACCGGGTCGGGATGATGGTGCGGAAAGGTCCCGTCCACTTCGCAGAAGAGACACTCCACCTCGCACCCCAGGTCCTTAAAGATCTCCGGGGCCGTGAGGGCACAGACCCCGTTTCCCGGATCAAGCACCACCTTAAGGGACCTTTTGAGCCGGATATTTTTCCTGAGGTATTCCTTGTAGGGACCTAAGGCTTCAAGTTCCGAAAGTTCGCCGCTTCCGGTCTCAAAATCCTCTTTCTCTATAAGATCGCGCAGGGCCTGAATCTCGCGGCCATATATGGTCTCGCGGCCCACGCAGATCTTAAGTCCGTTCATGTCCGGGGGGTTGTGGGAGCCGGTCACCTGAATGCCCCCGTCAAGGCCCTCAAAATGGTGCAGGGCAAAATACATGACCGGGGTAGGGGTCATGCCGATATCGGCCACCGAGACTCCGGTGGAAAGGATCCCCTCGATCAGGGCTTCCTGAAGCTCGGGGCTCGAGAGCCTTCCGTCCCTTCCGCAGACCACCCGCCTCCCCCCGCGGCGCCGGATCACCGTGCCGTAAGCCCGGCCTATGGCCCGCACCACCTCGGGGGTGAAGTCCTCCCCCACCTTCCCCCGGATGTCGTACTCCCGGAAGATGTAAGGGCTTACCTTCATGGTTTCCTCCTCATAAGGTCTTTGATACGCAGTTCCAGATATCGGTGTCCCTGAAATTCGGAAATGTAAGGACTGGCCGCAAGGTAGAGTCCCCTCCCGCCTTCCTTGAGGAAAGTTAAGGCTTCTTCCGGAAAATTGAAGCCCACCGCCGAAAGTCCGGAGCCTTCCTGCCAGAGGGTGAACCGGAGGTGTTTTTCGGCCATAAGGCGCGGCTGCCGCACCTCGAAATCGGAGAAGGAGAGCACCGGTTCGGGATTCTCCGGTCCGAAAGGGGCCAGTCTCTGGAAGCCTTCCACGAACTCCGGGGCCAGGATTTCGTTAAGACGCGCGTGTCCTTCGAGGAAAAGTCGGGGGCGGAGGTCCTGCCCTGCGGAAAGACCCTTTTCCCCCAGAAGCCTTTCCACCGCCCGGGCGAAGGCCTTCCGGAAGTTTTCAAGCTCTCCGGGGGAAAGTTTGAGGCCTCCGGCCGCCGGATGTCCGCCGTAGCCGAGCAGGAGCTCTTCACACAGACGAAAGGCCCGGAAAAGGTCCACCTCCGGGATGCTTCTTCCCGAGCCCTTGAGTACCTCCCCCTTGCGGGTCAGAAGTACCACCGGGCGATGAAACTTTTCGGCCAGGCGTCCGGCGGCGATTCCCAGGACCCCCAGGGGCCATTCCTCGCCCGAAAGAACGAGGCCCGCCGGAGGTTCTCCTTCGGGTATTTGAGCCAGGGCCTCGGAGAACACCCGTTCCTCCACTCGCTGTCTTTCACTGTTCAGCCGATTGAGCTCGCGGGCGAGCTCCCGGGCTTTTTCGAGATCCTCGGCGATGAGAAGTTCGAAGGCCAGCCGGGCCTCCCGGAGACGCCCGGCGGCGTTTATCCGCGGGGCCAGGCGGAAAAGGATCTCCTCCGGGCCCAGGGTGCCGTTTACCGCGGCCACCTCTTTGAGGGCCTTGAGTCCAGGGCGAGAGCTTGCGGAGAGTTCCGGGAGTCCAAAGACCGCGATCAAACGATTCTCCCCCCTCAGGGGCACCATGTCGGCTATCGTTCCCAGGGCCGCAAGATCCAGATAACGTTTGAGGTTGGGGACCGGGCGCTCGCCAAAAAAACCCTGCTCGAGAAGGTAGCGTCTCAGGGCCCGAATCAGGGCCAGCACGGTCCCGGCTCCGCAGAGGTTGTAGAAGGGGGAGTGCCGGGGAAGGCGCTTTCCGGTGACCACGGCGTGGGCCTCGGGAAGGCGCGGGGGCAGTTCGTGGTGATCGGTGAGAATGACCCTGAGCCCGAGCCTGCGGGCTTCCTCCACGGCCTCATGGGCGGTTATGCCGCAATCCACGGTTACCACCAGGCTTACACCCTTTTCCCGGAAGAAAGGCAGCAGATGGGCGTGAAAACCGTAGCCATCCCTTTCCCGGTGGGGGAAGAGGACCTCGGTCCGGCCGCCTAGTTCCCGGAGAAAGAGATGCAGGATGGCCGCTCCGGTGACCCCGTCCACATCATAGTCCGCATAGATGCCGATTTTTTCCCCGGAGGAAAGGGCCTCGGCCAGAAGTTTGACCGCCGGAAGCATGTCCGGGATGATCATGGGATCGGCAAAATCTGAAATCTGAGGATAAAGAAAGGCGTAGGCCTCTCCGGCCTCCCGAAACCCCCGATTGGCCAGGAGAACAGCCAGAAGCCTCGGAAAACCGCCTTCCTGACTGAGACTCCGGACGACCTCCGGCGGAGGAACTTTAAGGATCCACTGATACCGGCCCAGACCCATAAGGTCTTTTCAAGGCTTGCAGATCCGGGCTAGATTGTCAAGGTGATGCGAAGCGTGGAAGTGGAATTCACGGTTGCTCCTTCCAGACTGGCCTTTTTGCGTTTCGTGCTCGAGGGCTTCGGACATATGGCCCTTCCGGTAACCCTTTCCGGGAAGCAGGGCCGGGTGAAACTGCTTGTTTCTCCGGGGGAAGAAGACCGCTGGGAAAAGATTTTTCGGGATCTTGAACCCTGGCTCCGCTAACGCTTGGCCTCGCGAATTTCGAACTGCACAATACTTACGTTTTTGACCCGGTCACCATAAAAGAATTCTATGCGGCGGGTGATGTTTTTCTTGAAATCCAGCAGACCACTGCGGGTTCCCAATTTCTGGTAAGGAAACCTCTGGATGCTATCCAGGATGAGAGAGGCCAGTCTGCCCCGATGAGCCTGAAGCTCCAGGGCAGCCTTGCGATTCCAGGCCTCTACGACCACGCTCACCCGTACGTATTTACCCGCCGGGGCCCCTTTGGGGCTGGCCGCGATGTCTTGGATTAATATTTGGGTAGGGGTTAGCTTCTTTTGGAGATCGTAAAGATCCCGGCGGGGTTTCTCCTGAAGGACATCGAAAGGTAAAGCCCGGATGAGAGAGGTGCTCTCCCGGGAGCCGCCCCGCAGGTTGACCAGAAGATTCTTTATCCTGGTCCATTTCAGAACCAAGAGGATAAGCAGGGAAACCAGGAAAAGGATGGCGAAGACCTTAAGGTAGCTTCTCATTTTTGCGGAAGGCCTTCAGGGCCAGCTGCTGGAGGAGAAGATCCGCTAACACCAGGCGCACCATGGCCTCGCAGACCGGGACGATCCGGGGGATGGCCGAGGCGTCGTGCCTCCCCCCCACGCGGATGCGCACCGGCTCCCCGGATTCGGTAATGGTCTGTTGCTCCTTGGCAATGCTCGGAATAGGCTTTACCGCCACCCGGCAGACGATCTCCTGTCCGGAGGATATTCCGGCCAGCACTCCTCCGGCGTTATTGGAGAGGAAGCCCTCGGGGGTTATCTGATCGTTGTTCTCGGAGCCCCTCTTTTCCGCCGCCGAAAAGCCGGCCCCGATCTCCACCCCTTTGACCGCCCCGATACTCATGAGAGCCTTGGCCAGTTCGGCGTCAAGCTTGTCAAAGACCGGCTCTCCCAGGCCGGGAGGGACTCCGGTGGCCCGGATCTCCACCACTCCGCCCAGGGAATCGCCCTCCCGGCGAGCCTCTTCTATACGTCGACACATCTCGACGTAAGCCTCCGGATCCGGGCAAAAGAGATGATTGCGATCGATCTCGGAAAGGTCCCTCTTCTTTATCCAGACCCCTCCCAGGGCCACGGTGTAGGCCCGGACCTCGATACCGTAGCGGGCCAGGACCTTTTTGGCCACCGCCCCGGCCGCCACCCGGGCCACGGTCTCCCTTCCGCTTGAGCGCCCCCCGCCCCGCCAGTCCCGGAAGCCGTACTTCCAGAAATAGGTGCAGTCCCCATGGCCGGGACGAAAGACCTCCTTGAGGGGCTCATAAGCCGAGGACCGGGCATCCCGGTTGTAAATTACAAGGGCGATGGGGGTTCCCAGGGTTTGCCCTTCGAAGACCCCGGAGAGGATCTCCACCCGGTCGGGCTCCCGGCGCGGGGATTCCCCTAAATGTTTTCCGGGGCGCCTCCTTTCAAGTTCCGCCTGAATGTCCTCCTCCGAAAGGGG
>JALWCD010000221.1 GCA_027036915.1 Thermodesulfatator sp.
CTCATCAGCTGTAACACCTGTCACAATCTTTCCCTGGCCGGCGTAGATATCCAGGAGACCTCCACCGGGCACATGTGGCAGAGGGGGCCGCGGAACGCGCCCACCGTGCTCAATGCGGTCTTTAACACCGCCCAGTTCTGGGACGGACGGGCCAGGGATCTTGAGGAACAGGCCAAAGGCCCGGTGCAGGCCTCGGTGGAGATGAGCAACACCCCGGAGAGGGTGGTGGCCACCCTCAAGTCCATCCCGGAATACGTGGAACTCTTCCGCAAGGCCTTCCCCGGGGAAAAGGATCCTGTGACCTTTGACAACGTGGCCAAGGCCATCGAGGCCTTCGAGGCCACCCTTCTCACCCCCGACTCCCCCTTCGATCGTTTTCTCAAGGGCGACCTTTCGGCCCTGAGCCCGGAAGAAAAAGAGGGGCTCAGGCTCTTTATGGATAAGGGCTGCGCCAGCTGTCACAACGGGGTGAATGTGGGTGGAAACATGTACGCCCCCTTCGGGGTGGTGGAGCGGCCCGGGGCGGAAGTCCTTCCCCCGGGGGACAAGGGACGTTTCGCCGTAACCAAGACGGCCTCCGACGAATACGTCTTCAAGGTCCCTTCCCTGCGGAACATTGCTCTGACCTATCCTTATTTCCACTCTGGCAAGGTCTGGCGGCTTGAGGACGCGGTGGCCATCATGGGCACGGCCCAGCTCGGAGCCGATCTTTCTCCGGAGGAGGTCCGCAAGATCACGCTCTTCCTGAAGACCCTTACCGGGAAACAACCCGAAGTCGTGCTCCCCATCCTTCCCCCGAGCACCGACAAGACCCCCAAGCCCCTGCTGGGCAAGGTAAAATAGCCCGCCTTTTGCCCCCCGAAGGCCTTCCGATGGACCTTCGGGGGGTTTATCATTTGCGGGATGCGTCCCCTGCGTCTCCGTTTACAGGCCTTCGGTCCCTACCTGAACCCTGTCGAGGTAGACTTCCGGGCCTTTGAAAAACACGGTCTTTTCCTCATTGCCGGTCCCACCGGGGCCGGGAAAAGCACCCTGTTTGACGCCATCACCTTCGCCCTTTACGGGGAAGCCAGCCTGGAGGAGAAACGGGATCGGGATCTGCGCAATCTCCGGGCGAACCGTAAGTTTCCTACGCTGGTGGAATACGAGTTTAGTCTGCGCGGGAGACGGTGGCGGGTGGTCAGAATTTATCGGGAGACCGGAAAGACCCTCCAGAAAGAGGCCGCCCTCTGGGAGGAGGGACGTCTTAAAACCCAGAAACACAGCGAGGTCACGGCCCGAATACGGGAACTTCTGGGGTTTTCCGCCCGGGAATTTCGCCGAGTTCTTCTCATTCCTCAGGGCAGGTTCCGGGAGATCCTTCTGGCCCGGGCCGAAGAAAGGGAGAACCTACTGCGCACGGTTTTCCAGACCGATCGTTTCGCGGCCCTGGAAGAGATGTTGAAGACCATGGAAGCCGAAGCCCGGGAGACCTGGCAGGAGCTTGAACGCCGGCGAACGGTTCTGCTGCGCTCGGCGGGCTTCGAAGAGGAGGCCCCCCTTAAATCACATCTTCAGGAACTCAGGGAAAGACTGGGAGGGCTGGAAAGGAAGCTCACGGGTCTGCGCGAGAGTCGGGAAAGACTCAGAAAGGCCCTGGAGGAGGCCTTGAGACTGGCCACGGCCTTCGAGGAACTCCGGCAGACCGAAGCCCGCCTGAAAGAACTGACCGCCCGTAAGCCGGAGATGGAGATCCTGAAAGCGGAGCTGGCCTCCTTAAGGGCCATTGAAGGTCTGCGGCCGGTTTACGAAAATCTGAAGGCACTTGAGGAAGACCTCCGGGAAGACCGTAACCAGCACCGGAGACTCTCCCGGGAGCTTATCCAGATCCAGGACGAA
>JALWCD010000222.1 GCA_027036915.1 Thermodesulfatator sp.
ATGGTGTAGTCCACCTCATGGCCCACGGCCGAGAGCACCGGCACCCGGGAACGGAAGACGGCCTCGGCCACGATCCTTTCGTTGAAGGCCCAGAGGTCCTCGAGCGACCCGCCGCCCCGGGTGACCACGATGAGGTCGAGGTCCGGTAGACGGTTGAGATCGGCAATGGCCCGGGCGATTTCCTCCGCGGCCCCTTCCCCCTGGACCCTTACGGGGTAGATAAGAAAGTGGGCCGGCCAGCGCCCCAGAACCACGCGAAGGAAATCGTGGAGAGCCGCTCCGGAAAGGGAGGTTACCACCCCCACCCTCCGGGGGAAGGCCGGAAGGGGTTTCTTGCGGGCCGGGTCGAAATAACCCCGCCGGCGAAGCTCCTCCTTTAAGGCCTCAAAGGCCGCCTGAAGGGCCCCCAGACCCCGGGGTTCGATCCTCTGGGCCAGAAGCCGATATTCCCCCCGCGGGGGGTAGACCGAGAGCCTTCCGAAACAGAGCACCCGAAGGCCCTCCCGCAGGGGGAAACCCACCAGCCGGGCCCGGTCCCGGAAAAGCACCACCCTGAGGAGCGCCCCCTCGTCCTTCAGGGAGAAGAAGACGTGCCCGGAATCGTGGTTCTTGAGCTGGGAGATCTCCCCCTCCACCCAGACCAGGAGAAAGTGACGCTCGAAGAGTTCGTTTATCCGGGAGGTCAATTCACTTACGGTGAAGATGAGTTTCGGGGGAAACGGCTCCTCCACTCTCCAGGGGCTGGAAAATTCGGCCACGCGATTTATCTTCCTGCTTGGAGGTTGTAAATCATTTAGATTAAACTAGCCGGAAAAGGAGCGATGGTAAAGAAGGACCTTTACGAGATTCTGGGCGTGAGTCCGGAGGCCAGCGAGGAGGAGATCAAGCGGGCTTACCGTCGCCTGGCCCGGAAATATCATCCCGACCTTCACCCGGGAGACAAGGAGGCCGAAGAACGGTTCAAGGAGATCAACGAGGCCTACGAGATCCTCTCCGACCCGAAAAAACGGGCCGAATACGACCGTCTCAGGGAGGCCGCCCGGGCCTATCGTTTTACCACCCCCGGCGGGGAGTCGGCTTACGATTTCGGCCTCTTTATGGAGAGGTTCGACCCGTTCGGGAGTTTTGCGGATCTTTTTGCCGACCTTTTCGGCTACGAGAGGGAGGAACGTCCGGAGCCCGGGGCGGATGTCCTTTACCGGGTGGAGGTGGATCTGGCGGATCTGGTCTCCGGCAAGCCCCTGAGCTTCGAGATTCCCTTCGAGGAACCCTGTCCGGCCTGCCACGGCCAGGGCTACGAACTCTCCTCGGCCGAGGAATGTCCGGCCTGCGGGGGTCGAGGGCGTCGGGAGACCCGTCGTGGCCCCGTGCGTTTCATCGAGGTCTGCCCGGCCTGCGGGGGCTTCGGTCGACGCTATCGCCGGGCCTGCGGGACCTGCGGGGGTCGGGGAACGGTGGTTCGCAAGGAAAGGATCTCGGTCACCCTGCCTCCCGGCACCGACGACGGCACCCGCATCCGGATCCCGGGCAAGGGCCGTCCCGGAAAACGAGGAGGCCCGTCCGGAGATCTTTATCTCGAGATCCGGGTTCGGCCGGACGGGCGTTTCGAGAGACGGGGCTACGATCTTTACCTCAAGCAACCGGTGGATCTCTTTACCGCCGTGCTGGGGGGAGAGGTGATCGTGCCCACCCTTACCGGAAAGGTGAAACTCAGGATCCCTCCCGGCACCCAGAGCGGGCAAAAATTTCGTCTGCGGGGGCAGGGACTCTATCGCCCCGATGGTTCCCGTGGCGATCTTTACGTGGAGGTGCAGATCACGGTGCCCACCCATCTGAGTCCGGAGGCCCGCCGGAAATTTGAGGAGCTTCGGGG
>JALWCD010000223.1:0-3841 GCA_027036915.1 Thermodesulfatator sp.
AATCTGGCCACGGCAGTGATGTTGCGGGCCACGGAGGACTGGAACTTTCGGCGTTACATGGACATGAGCCCGCTTTGGGCCATGGAATCTAAACCCACAAAATTCGAGACTTGACCATCCCAAGACCGGAAAGCCCTATACCGGAAACGGCTTTAAAAGCTCTTTTAAGCGGGCCTTAAGAAAAGCCCAGCTACCCGAGTCAATTAGAATCCACGATCTTCGCCACACCTGGGCCACCAGAGCCGTAATGGAGGGAATCAATCCTTTTGTAATCCAAGCCCTCCTCGGCCATCATTCCCTTCAAATGGTCCTGCGTCACCTCAGCCTGGACATCCGAACCAAACTTGAAGCCGCTAACCGCATCGCCCCGGCCGAGTCCATACTCCGGGGGCTCGGCCTCCGGTAATTTATTCGTAAATGGGTTACGAAAAAATTCTCCCCCGCAATCCCTTGATAGACAAGGCTTCCCTGACACCCCCCCCCTGAAATTTATTCGTAAGCCTACGAAAAAATTCAGTTTCCGGAAAGCATTGAGCATCAAGGCTTTCGGGGCATTTATTCGTAAGTTCGTAAAAATTTTAACAATATGGAGGGTGAGAGGGGAATTTGTTCGTAGCCCTTTAAATGGGGGTATGTGCTTAAAAGGCCTGGTATTCCTGGAATAGAGGGCTTAACATGTCCCCTCTTCTCCTATATATCTGCGAAAAGTAGATAATTTTATCTACTATATGTATACTTGTAAAAACTTTAGGAGGAGATGGGTATAGGGAGCCTCCTTCTCTTTCTCTAATAGCCAATAAGAGGACGACCGTATCCTATACCGTATCCAACTCGCCTCAGAGGTGTGATCCACTCCCCAAAACCCTTGAAAATCAAGCGCCCCCGGGTGGACTCGAACCACCGACTCCGGGATTAGGAATCCCGTGCTCTATCCGCCTGAGCTACGGGGGCAAAGGCTTATAGGGATATAAAAATCTTAACGTATCCCCCTTTTCTCGGCAAGGTCGGCTCCCACTTGTCACCGAGTTCGGTCCGGGTAAGGATTAAAGAAGACGGAGGGCCTGGAAGGAGGCAGCCATGTGGAAACTGGGGTTTATCGGTGGAGGGCGCATGGCGGAAGCCATAATCAAGGGGCTCCTGGCTTCCGGTAAAATTTCAGCGGAGGAGATGGCGGTCTCGACTCCTTCGTTTTCCCGTCGGGAATACCTTGAGCACACCTATGGGGTAAGGGCCTTTTTCGATAATCCGAATCTGGTACGGGAGAGTGCGGTGGTGGTACTGGCGGTCAAGCCCCAGGTGGCCCCGCAGGTTCTGGAGGAGATTCGGGAGGCGATGCTGGAAAAGGTCCCCCTCCTTATTTCAATCGTGGCCGGGCTTTCGCTTGCCCGCCTGGAAAAACATCTGGGGGTCTCCCGTCTGGTGAGGGTGATGCCCAACACCCCGGCCCTGGTACTTTCAGGGGTCAGTGCCCTCGGTGGAGGCCAGGGCGCTGGCGAAGAAGATCTGGCTCTGGCGGAAAAGATCTTTTCCGCCCTGGGAGAGGTCCTCCAGGTTCCGGAAAACCTTTTTGACGCCGTAACCGGGCTTTCCGGAAGCGGCCCGGCCTATGTGTTTGCCTTTATCGAAGCCCTGGTGGACGGAGGGGTGAAAGAGGGCCTCCCACGGGAAGTGGCCGAAAAACTCGCGGTGGGCACGGTGCTCGGGGCAGCCAGACTCATGAAAGAGACCGGGGACAATCCCTATGCGCTCAAGGCCATGGTGACCTCCCCGGGGGGAACCACCATGGCAGGGCTCAAGGCCCTGGCCGACCGCGCCTTTCACGGGGCGGTCATGGAGGCCGTTTCCGCGGCTACCCGCCGCGCCCGGGAGCTTTCCGGTGCCTAGGAAGAAAAATCCCTGGGCGGACCATTATACCCGCAAGGCCAAGGAGGAAGGCTTTGCGGCGCGCTCGGTTTATAAACTGCGCGAGGCCCAGGAGAAATATCGGCTTCTCCGACGGGGAGATAAGGTCCTCGATCTCGGTTGCGCTCCCGGCGCCTGGAGTCAGTATGCCCTCCGGGTGGTGGGGCCTGAAGGCCTGGTGTTAGGCCTTGATCTGCAACCGGTAAAACTTTCCGCTCCGAATTTTGTCTTCCTGCAAAAAGACGTTTTCGAGGTTCAGCCGGAGGAGCTGAAAGCCCTGGTTCCGGAGGGCTTTAACGTGGTGCTCAGCGATCTCGCCCCCAAAACCACCGGGGATCGCTCCGGAGACCACTTTCGCTCCCTGCACCTAGCCCGCAGAGCCCTCGAACTGGCACTGGCCCTTCTGGTCCCCCGCGGTCATTTTATGGTGAAGGTCTTTGAAGGGGAAAAATTTCCGGCCTTCCGGCAGGAGGTGGCGTTGCATTTCCAGAAAATTAAACTCTTTCGACCCAAAAGTACCCGGAGCAGTAGCCGGGAAATTTTTATTCTGGGGATGTTTTTTTCTTCCCTGCGGGGAACAGAAGGTGAATAGAAAATAAGGTGTTATTCTAAAAATTGTTGACTTTTTCCTTACTCCTGTTATATCCTTCCCGAAAATGAGGTGCGGGTCTGAAAGGATGGAACTGGAAAGTCTCTGGGTGAGGTGTAGGACGCTTTGTCCGGTGTCCTGGGTGCTGAACCGCAGTCTTTTCTGGAAAGTAGGAGTCATTATAGGACTTTGTGTGTTGGTAAATAGCCTGGTGGCCTTTTATTTTTTTACTGAGCTTAATAACTTGAAGCGCCATATAGAGGAAACGCCTTTTTATTCCTATAAAACCCTGGCCCAGGAAGGGCTATTGTTACTGGCCAAAAAAGAGGCTTTGCCTCCGCGATCTCCCGAAAGACTTTTGGTAGAAGAAAAACTCCGCCAACTCGTTCGGGTTGGAATCAAGGGAGGAGTATACGAAGGAGAAAACGGACTTGTAATTCGGGTTTTAAAGCCTGCATCTTTTCGAGAAATAGTGGAAAATTTGAAGAAAATCCTGGAGGATCCGGGGGCTCCTCAGGCCAGGAAAGCTTTCCTTCAGATCCTCTACTGGGCCCAAAACGAGGAAGGAGCTTTTCTACAGGAAATTATCATTCTTTCGAAGCGTCTGGGGAAATTATATTTTCTTCTTTTTTTAGTCCTTGCGATATTTCTTCTCTGGGGAGCGATAGGTTTTCTCACCATGGTAAAGCTTCCGCTCGATCGTATTGTTCGGCAGCTTGAAACCCTTTTACGGGAAGGAGGCGAGGTCTGCGCGCAGGATGAAGAAAAGTGTATGGTTAGGCACTATGCCCGGGACGAAATCGGCACGGTGGCCGAAAAGGTTAACGAACTGGTAAGACATTTTGCCAATCTTTCAATTTACAAGCATACCATCGAAGAGGACGAAGGGCCGGAGGAGATCTATCAACGTCTGGCCGAAGTCCTCAAAGAAAGACTCGAGCTTCCGGTTTTTGCCCTCTATGAGGTTTCCAATTCACAGAATACCATGCGGCCAGTAGTTCTTTCCCCTTCAGATTTAGAAGTAAACGCCGAAAAGCTCTTTAATGCCGACCTTTGTCGAGCAAAACGTACCGGCCATGTGGTCTCCTCTCTAAGTTATCCGGGGATCTGTCGTCTTTTCCTTTATTCCGAAGAGGCCGAGCACTACTGTGTACCTTTCATGAGCGGAGGGATTTGTATCGGGGTGGCACAAATCATCCTTCCTAAAGGGATGGAGACCAGGCGGATGAAACGTATTGAGGAAAAGTTGCGCCAGGCTCAGCGTTATATCGCCGAGACGATCCCGGTGCTTGAGGCCAAACGGTATGCGGCCTCCTTAAAGGAACAAACGCTGAAGGATCCTCTCACGGG
>JALWCD010000223.1:3851-6410 GCA_027036915.1 Thermodesulfatator sp.
GGTCTCTACAGCCGAAGATTTCGAGGGGAGGCCATCGATAACCTGGTGGCCGGTGTTCTTCGACGAGGGACGATTCTGGGGGTCCTGATGGCCGATCTGGATTATTTCAAGTCCGTAAACGACAAATATGGCCACGATGTCGGGGATCGCGTTCTCAAGGAAACCGCCCAGATCCTCAAGAAAAACGTTCGGGCCTCGGATCTGGTGGTGAGATTCGGGGGAGAGGAATTTCTCATTCTTCTTGTGGATGTAGCCGAAGGGGAAAGCGTAAAGGTGGCCGAAAAACTCCGGGCCCTGGTGGAAAGTTATAGGTTTGAGACGCCCAAAGGGATCATTCAGCGTACCATCTCCATCGGGGTGAGCGAGTTTCCCACCGACGCCCAGGGGATCTGGGAGGCCATCAAGTACGCGGATGTGGCCCTCTACAAGGCCAAGGAACTGGGACGCAATCGGGTGGTGCGCTTCACCCCGGACATGTGGCCCTCGGAAGAATACTGATCTTAAATTTTTGATCCTTGCCCTATTTCCTCTTTGCGGTTTAAGTAAGGGAAAGCCCTGGCTTTGAGGAGGGAGTAATCCATGGACTGGAAGGCCACACTCAACCTCCCCCGGACTGATTTTCCCATGAAGGGCAAGCTTCCCCAGCGGGAGCCCGAATTCCTGGCCTTCTGGGAGAAGATTCGCCTTTACGAAAAGCTCAACCAGCGGGAGGGGCCTCTTTTCGTGCTCCACGACGGCCCTCCTTACGCCAACGGACACATCCACATGGGCACGGCCCTGAACAAGGTCCTGAAGGACATCATCCTCAAGAGCCGGCGCATGATGGGCTATCGGGCCCCCTATGTTCCGGGCTGGGATTGTCACGGGCTGCCCATCGAGCTCAACGTGGAAAAGGAGCTGGGAGTCCGCCGCGGCGAGCTTCCCAAAAACGAGATCCGTAGACACTGTCGGGCCTATGCCCGGCGTTTCATAGACATCCAGCGGGAGGAGTTTCGTCGACTGGGGGTGCTTGCGGACTGGGAAAGGCCCTATCTCACCATGAGCCCGGATTACGAGGCCACCATCGCCCGGGAGTTCGTAAGATTTCTCTCCTCCGGACAGGTCTATCGCCGCAAGAAACCCGTGTTCTGGTGTACCCATTGCGTAACCGCCCTGGCCGAGGCCGAGGTGGAATACTACGACCATCGTTCCCCCTCCATCTACGTGAAGTTTCCTCTGGCGGGAGACGCTCTTTCGGCTACCGGCCTTCCGGAATCCGCCTCTGTGGTCATCTGGACCACCACGCCCTGGACCCTTCCGGCCAATCTGGCGGTGGCCCTCAACCCGGAGTTCGATTACGTGGCTGTCCGCTGGGGGGAGGAGATCCTGATCCTGGCCGAAGGTCGGCTCTCGGCCCTGTGTGCGGAGCTTGATCGGGAGCTTCCCGAGATCGTGAAACGCATCGATCCGCGTCTCCTCGAAGGCAAGCACGCTCAACATCCTTTTTACGCGCGGGAAAGTCTTTTCATCCTGGCCGATTACGTCACGCTTGAGGCCGGAACGGGATGCGTACACATCGCTCCGGGCCACGGCGAAGAGGACTACGAAAGCGGCCTGCGTTACGGGCTTGAGGTCTATTCCCCGGTGGACGACACCGGACATTTCGAAAAGGACCTGCCCCTTCTGGGGGGCAAGAACATCTTTGAGGCCAATACCGAGATCGTTGAGCTTCTTCGGGAAAGAGGCCGATTGCTCCACGCCTCGGAACTCAGCCACAGCTACCCCCATTGCTGGCGCTGCAAGAAACCCGTGATCTTCCGGGCCACCGAGCAGTGGTTCATCTCCATGGAGGAGGGGGGCCTGAGGGAGAAGGCCCTTCAGGCCATCGAGGAGGTGCGCTGGATCCCCCGCTGGGGACGGGAGCGCATCTGGGGCATGGTGGAAAAACGTCCGGACTGGTGTCTTTCCCGCCAGCGGGCCTGGGGAGTGCCCATCACGGTCTTCGTCTGTGCCGCCTGCGGCGAGATCCTGCGGGAGGAGAAGTATTACGAAAAGGTCTTGGCCCTTTTTGAGAAGGAAGGCACGGATCCCTGGTTCGAAAAGCCAGTGGAAGACCTGCTTCCCGAGGGGACGTACTGCCCCCGCTGCGGGGCCACGACGTTCCGCAAGGAGGAGGACATCCTGGATGTCTGGTTCGACTCCGGGGTCTCCTTTGCGGCCGTCCTGGAAAAGCGCCCGGAGCTCGCCTTTCCGGCGGATCTCTACCTCGAGGGCTCGGATCAGCACCGGGGCTGGTTTCAGAGCTCGCTTCTCTGTGCGGTGGGCACCCGCGGGAGGCCGCCATACCGGGCGGTCCTCACCCACGGTTTCGTGGTGGACGGTCAGGGCCGCAAGATGTCCAAGAGCCTGGGAAACGTCATCCATCCTCAGGACATTATCCAGAAACACGGGGCCGAGATCCTTCGCCTCTGGGTGGCCTCCGAGGATTACCGGGAGGATATCCGGCTTTCGGAGGAAATCCTGCGTCATCTGGTTGAGGCCTACCGCAAGATCCGCAACACCGGGCGCTATCTTTTGGGG
>JALWCD010000224.1 GCA_027036915.1 Thermodesulfatator sp.
GGGGAAACGCCGCTCTCCCCGGCCCGGGATTGGAATATGGGGCGATTTTACGGAGTCATCTACAGAGTTTCTGGGAGGTGCCGCTGGCCCTTGAGGAATGCTCCCATCTTTCGGCGGTGGTGCGGATCAGGCTTTCGGCCCGGGGCGAGCTTCTCGACTACGAACTGGTCAGGCCTTCCGGAAACGCCCTTTTTGACCGGGCGGTGGTGGCCGCGGTCAGGGCGGCCGCCCCTTATCCTCCGCCGGGAAGTCCGGTCACCATACGGGCCACCTTCACCCCCGGAGGGCTTTCCCTTTAGTCCGCAACCCTTTCCACCCGCCTGGCCTTGCCCTCCCTGCGGGGAAGATCCCCTTCCCGGAGAAGGACCACCCGGGCGTGAAACCCCAGGAAGTTGTAGATCTCCTCCTCCAGACGTTCCCTGAGGGTCTCGTCCTGACGGCGGGTCTCCACCAGGATCTCGATGAAATCCTTCCCGGCCTGTTTGCCTATGCGGATGAGGTATTCCGGGGTGGTCTCCGGATGACGCAGGAGGATCTCTTCGATCTGGCGAGGATAGAAGTTCACTCCCTTCACCTTGAGCATGTCGTCGGTGCGGCCTTTAATGCGGTCTACGCGCAGCATAGTGCGCCCACAGGAGCAGCGCTCGCGGGAGAGGATGCGGGTGATGTCCCGGGTGCGATAGCGGATGAGAGGCAGCCCCTCGCGGGTGAGGGTGGTGATCACCATCTCCCCCTCCTCCCCGTCGGGAAGCACCTCCCCGGTCTCCGGGTCCACGATTTCCACCAGGTAATGATCCTCCCAGACGTGTATGCCCTGGTGGGCCTTACAGTCTATCCCCAGGCCCACGCCTCCGGTTTCGGTCATGCCGATGATGTCGAAGGTCTCAATCCCCATGGCCTCTTCGATGTACCTACGGGTCTCATCGCTCCAGACCTCGGCCCCGAAGATCCCTACCTGCAGACGGGTCTCCCGGAAATCAAAACCCTCTTCCCGGGCCACCTCGATGAGCCGCAGGGGGTAGGAGGAGATGGCCGCAAGAGCCGTGGTGCCGAAGTCTTTCAGGAATTTGAGCTGCATGAGGGTGCGGCCCGGACCGATGGGCACCACGAAACAGCCGATCCGTTCCGCCCCGTAATGGAAACCGAAACCTCCGTTGAAGAGGCCGAATCCCGGGGTAATCTGGAGCACATCGGTGTGGGTAAGGCCGGCGGCCGTAAGGCACCGGGCCATGATCTCGGCCCACTGTTCCACATCCGCCCGGGTGAAGGGATTCACGACCGGGGTCCCGGTGGTTCCGGAGGACATGTGGAAACGCACGAAGGCCTCCTTCGGAGCACAGGCCAGCCCGAAAGGATAGGCCTCGCGCAGTTCGTCTTTGGTGATGAAGGGCAGTTCTTTGAGCTGGGAAAGGTCGGTCAGATCCCCGGGGTCTATATCCCGGAATCTTTCCGCGTAGCGAGGGTTGCGGGCTTTGATATGGGCCAGGGTTTTACGCAGACGCTCGAGCTGAAGCTTCTCCAGCTCCTCCCGCGGTATGGTCTCCAGTCTCGGTTGATACATGGTGTTACCCCCTTGAACGCGCTTTTTCTACCGCTTTGCGGAAGCCTTCTCGTGCGCGCTCGATGACCTTCTCGTCCACGCAGAAGGCCAGGCGTATGTGGCCCGGGGCCCCGAAACCCCGCCCCGGTACGGCCAGGATCAATTCCTCCTGAAGGAGCTTGCAGAACTCCACGTCGTCGATGGGGGTTCTGGGGAAAACGTAAAAGGCTCCCTCGGGTTTGATGTACTCCAGCCCGGCCTCGTTCAGGATCTCACAGAAGAGATTGCGACGCCTCTCGTAAACGGAAACGTCCACCAGACTC
>JALWCD010000225.1:0-10277 GCA_027036915.1 Thermodesulfatator sp.
ATTTACGACAATGAAAAACTTTTTAAAGTCAAAGGGGGCTGCTCCGGGGACAAAAAGTTGGGGCCTCCGGGGAAGAGGGGTAAATTAAAAGGGGTGAAGGTTTATCCCCATCCGGAAAGTCAGCCCCGGTTGCTTTTTGCCGACCCGGAAGGCCGCATTTATGAGCATCCGGACCTCCGGGCCCTCGGGCTTTCGGGCTACGATCTGGTGCTTCCCGGGCCCGAGGACTTCATCCCCCTTCCCGAAGGTTCGGCCCTTTACGTACTTCCGGAACGTCATCCCGTGGGGCTTGATCCCCGCACGGAAACCCCGGTGGTCCTTTACGAGAACCCTTTTCAACCCGGAGAGCCGGCCTTTGCCGTGGCCGCCTTCCTGGCTCCGGCCCACACCCAGCTCTATCTCGCTCCTTATGAACCCGCACACGAAAACCTCTCCCCCCTCCCGCTTTACTCCTATGCCTGTGTGGGCTGGTGGCGGAGCCGTTTCTTCGCTACGGCCTTTCGTTCCGACTGGGACCCCCGGCAGGAGGCCCGGCTCTTTTCCCCGGAAAGAATCGAGGCCCGGGCCCGGGAGACGCTTAAACGGTTCCCGCAAAATCGCCTGGTGCGACACCTGGTGGAAAACTGTGTGCGGCGCTACCGATGTCCCGCGGCCCGTAATTTCGTCCTGGGGCGTTTTGAAGCCCCGATCCCGGTCTCCCCGGTCTGTAACGCCCGCTGTGTGGGCTGTCTTTCAGAGCAGCCCGAAGACGGTCCCCACGTGGCCCAGGAACGCCTCACCTTCGTCCCCTCGCCGGAGGAGATCGCCGAGGCCATGGTGCCTCATCTCAGACGTCCGGGTCGGGTAATGGTCTCCTTCGGGCAGGGTTGTGAGGGGGAACCCCTGCTAAAAGCCGAAGTAATCGAAAGGGCCATCGTTCTTATTCGCAAAAGGACCTCTCGGGGCACGATCAACCTCAACACCAACGGCAGCCTCCCGGAAGCCCTGGAGCGTCTGGCCCGGGCCGGACTCGACAGCGTGCGCATCAGTCTGGCCAGTGCCCGGGAGGTCTACCACCGGGCCTATTTCCGGCCCCGGGGCTGGGGCCTTGCAGAAGTACGTGAAAGTATCCAGAGGCTTAAAAGACTTCGCAGATTCGTCTCCCTCAACTATTTCGTTTTTCCGGGTTTCACCGATGAGAGAGAAGAACTTGAGGCTCTAAGCGAGATCCTGGCCCTGGGGGTAGACTTCCTCCAGCTCCGCAATTTTGCCATCGACCCCCTCTGGTTCCTCGAAAAAATAGACTATCAGCCGGGGGAAAGCCTGGGACTTCGCACCTTCCTTAAGGAATTGAAGAGGCGTTTTCCCGGACTGCGGTTCGGCTACTTCAATCCTTATCTTCGTTAAAACAAATTGCACTTCTCTTCCACGTTATGTAAACAGGAAGTAGGCGCTTCAAGATCCCGTTTCCATTTTTCGGGAAAATCTGCTAGCCATTTACGGAATTCCTTCCAGGGAACTGGAGGAGAAAAGAGAAAGCCCTGAACCTCATCCACTCCCAGGCGTTGTAGACATTTGAGCTGTTCCCTCGTCTCCACTCCCTCGGCTACCACTCTTTTGCCCAGAGCCCTGGCCAGTGCGATGATGGCCTTTACGATTTCCATGTGTTCGGCGGAATCCGGAAGCCCGTGCACAAAGGTTTTGTCGATCTTTAGGTCGTGAACCGGCAATCTGGCCAGGTAGTGAAGAGAGGAATATCCCGTTCCGAAGTCATCAAGCACTACCTTAACGCCCACCCTGGAAATCTTCTCAAGTTCCTGGATTATTTCCTGAGTTCTCTCAATGAAGATGTTTTCCGTGATCTCAATTTTTATCCGGGTGGGACACAATTTATATTTTCGCAAAATGCCAAGGAAGCGGGATACAAAATTGGATCCCCAGAGTTGTCTAGGGGAGACATTGAAGGAAAGGTTGAGAGAGACAAACATTTCCCTGGGAAGTTCAACCAGTATACGACAGGTTTCCTCGGCCACCCACAGCCCCAGTTCAGTAATGAGTCCGGAGTCTTCAAGAACCCATATAAATTCTCCTGGAGGCACAAGTCCTTTTTCCGGATCCTCCCAGCGAACCAGAATCTCTCCGCCGCAGATGCGCTTTTCGTGAAGGTCTATACGTGGCTGACAGTAGATCACGAACTGGTTAAGATCCAGAGCCTTTCTCAATTTCGGAAGAAGGGTGAGAAAATTTCGGGCCTTTTGATGAAGATCGGCGGAGAAAAAGGCTGTGCGGTTACCCCCCAGACGTTTGGCTTCGTGAAGAGCGGTACGAGCCTTTTTCAGGAGATCCCCGGGCATGGAAGCATCCGAAGGAAAATGAGCGATTCCCATGGAAACCGTGACCTCAAGGGTAAGAGTTCCCGTTTTTATCGGGCCTCCGAGAGCACGTTTCATGGCGTCGAGATAATCGTGGATATTCTCCGGTTCCGGTATCAGGACATAAAAGGTCTCGCTTCTTCCCCGACAGACCATTCCTTTTTCACCAACGAACTGCTTCAGTCTTTCCGCCAGCACACGCAACAGTCTGTCACCGGTGCGAAAACCGAAGGCCTGATTCACGTGCACCAGACGGTCCACTCCCAGGGCTACCATTATGAACCGTTTACCTTTCTCTCGAGCCTCTCCCAGCGTTCTCTCCATAAGCACCAGAAAATAGTGTTCCAGAGGGAGATCGGTAAGAGGATCGAAAAGATGGGGTTCCTCAATTTTTCTCTCCAGAATAGATTCCAGACACGCTTCGATGTTTCCCGGAAAGTCTTCAAGAAGAAGAGTGCGTTCCCAGTCGGAGAAATCCCGACGAGAAAAACCCGCAAGTATTCCTCCGGAAGTCCAGTGCTTAACGAAAAAGGGAACGAAGAGCCAGCTCTGGATATGGTGTTTTTCTGATATCTTGCGCAGGACTTCCGGAAGATCTTCAACGTTAAGAATTTGCGGTTCGGGAAGCCACTCCGGGGTCTCGATCAGCTCGAGAGGGAGATTTTCTCGAAGATCGGACATACTTTCGGGAAGGACCAGATTAAGTTCTTCGAATTTGACCCATACCAGACGGGTCTCCGGCACATCGAGAAGAAGTCTAGCCAGCCCCTGCAGAAACTCCCGACGGCTTACCGCATGTCTTGCCAGAAGAAGAATCTGATACAGAAAAAGGTAAAGATTTAAAACTCTTTCCAGACTGCGCTTTTCTTTTTCATGTCGGAAACGTTCCTCTAATAATGTCTGTCGAGCTTTTTCCCACAGGATCCGGGGGAGAAGGATTCCGACCTCTTTGCCGTATCTTTGATAGAGCTCTTCATAGAGATTTTCGAGAACATTTACATCAGAAACCCGCAAAAAACGGATTCTTTCGAGCTGTTTTTGAATTATTTCCGCTAATTTCTCTCCTTTCAAGCACATAATAGCATCTTTTATATATTATTTTTTTTTTTTTTTTTTTTTTTTTTTTTTTTTTTTTTTTTTTTTTTTTTTTTTTTTTTTTTTTTTTTTTTTTTTTTTGAGTTATTTCTTCGAATCTCTCGCCATTCTTAAATAAAAGGTCTTTTCGAATAAAATTACTCACCGCAGACCCTTTCCGCTTCCTATATCTTTCTATTGAAGCCCTCACCATTGACAAGGAAGCCGGGCTTGGTTTTTGACCCGCGATGGGAAGCATGGCTTTAAGTCGTAAGCTACAGGGATGATCCAGGATGTGCAGATTTTACACAGGGCTTTCAGGACTTCTTGGTCATAAATTTGGGGACGGCGGCGTGTAATTTTTCGTAGAAAGGACTAAGCATTCATAAGTCCGCAAGAAATCGCTAAAAATTGGTGGAGGCGGCGGGAATCGAACCTGAAACACTCTTTCTGTGAGAGGGTGGATTTGAGAGAAAATCGAAGAAATTTAAAGAAAAGAGATTTTGTAACCGTCACCAAACCGTCACCAGATTTGGTCACCAGGGCTTAATAGGTTAGACCTATAATATTTATAGTTCTCGTCGTTTTCTCAGAGGTCTTCCCCCTCTTAAATAGTAAACAGGGGACAAAAAGATAGAGGGGGAAGACCATGGCAAGGACGCTCATTCTTCTTTCTACACAGAAACCAAGGAGGATTCAACCCACCGAGTAGTTCCCCTCTCGGTGGTCTTCCCCCTCTAGGGACGGGACTTAGGTCCCGTCCCCGTCCCCTTTTCCCAGAACTTCCAGGGAAAAGGAGGGTAGCTATGCGTTTAGACCCAGAGGTTCTTTATCCCGGTGATTGTCTGGAAGAAAACTGGCTTAAGTGCGAAAACTGTAGGTTTCACGCCTGGGGACACGTCATTCTTTGCTCTGTGGATGGTCTAATACGACCGGTTTCCGGCCCTTGCCGGAAGTTTTTCCCTAACGAGCGGCCTCGGAAAGGGGGTGATAGCCGTGGCTAAAGGGAAAAAGACCAGCACTCTTTGGCGGCAGGTAACCAAGCGGGGAAGCTTCAATGTGCGCTTCTGTAAAGCGGCTCTCTTCTGCAACGCTCACGTCTTCAAGCTGATTCAGGAAGAGGAAGAGGAGTTGCGGCGCAGGGAGCAAGTCCTCTTGAGGAGGCTCGAGGACAGTAAAGACAAAGAGCTTTCTTCCCGACTCGAGGCCATCCGTGGGCGTCTCAAGAAGCTAGAGAAAGAGAAAAGGGAACTGGAGACGGACTTTTCAAAATACATAGCCGTAACAGGAATTACCAACGTAATGGTCAAAACCCCGAATATGGACGCCCCGACGCAGGCTCTCGTTTGGGTGTGGCGTAACGGTTACTGGAGGCGAATCGAAGACCCGGTGGCTGTCTTGCAACGGGCTTTGAACCGCTACCGGCAAGAGGTTTATCAGGAGTTTAGCCACTTCGGTTCGTTTGTGGAGCAGGTAGTTGACAGCAATGTGAATCACATTGCGCTTGAAGTTTTCAAGGCCGCCGCGCCGGGAGCCTTTTCCTATATCCCATTCAGGCCTGACCGTTACCGGGAAAAGGAATGCTACCCGGTTTTCTGTAAAACCCGGCACTTTTATGTATACCGGGACCGGGTAGAGGAGAGACCGGCAAGGAAAACAGAGTTTAACTTTGTAGGACTTCCATGGGACCCAAGACCGGTTCTATACAAGAACTTCCAGAAGTGGCTCGACAGTCTGTTTGACAAGGACACGCAAAAGACCATCTGGCAGGTCCTGGCGTGGATTGTGAGCCCCGTTTCCTACTGGCCTCACGTGCTCTTCATCTACGGGGATGGTGGAACCGGGAAATCAACTTTTCTCAAGATAATCAGGCTCATCGTAGGTTCTCAAAACACCTCAGCGGTGCCGCTTGCAAATTTGAACCCGAATTCGTTAATTAGGCTCACAGAGGTTCTGGTTAACCTACCTTCGGAGGGTTCCAGCACTACCTTGCCCGAGAACCTTATCAAGGCAGTGTCCGACCAGGAGCCGGTTGAAGTGCGCCCGCTCTACCATAACTACTACACGGCCACACCGGTGGCGAAGCTAGTCCAGGCATGGAACAAGCTTCCGCCCATCCTCGATATGTCTCAAGGGATATGGAGACGGCTAATCGTCATTCCCTTTGAGAAGAAAATCAAAAATCCGGACCCATTCATCCTCAATAAAATTCGCTCGGAGATTCCGGGAATTCTCTACAGGGTGATTTATGAGGAGCTTCCCAAACTTCTGCGAAACCACGGACGGATATACATGTCCGAGACGGTTAAGAGGGCGACCGCCGGATACAAAGAAGAGAACTCGGCGGTAATGCTCTTTTTCCAGGAGCTGAGAGAAGACCCGGAGACAACATTACAGGAGTATGCCCAGGGGGTAAGGTGGGAACACGAGGGAATAAAGGGATTGCTCATTACGAGAGAAGACCTTTATCAAGCCTTCCACGAATGGGCTTCTAGTTCTGGGTTGCGCCCTTTGTCCAAACGAAACTTCTTCGACGTACTACGGACCTTCATAGACGAGATTCCACACCGAGAAGTTAGGCCAAGGAGCTTCAAAGGGCGTCCACGCTCGTATTTCTTTCCCGGTCTTGTCCCCAACGCCGAACCTGGTCCAGGAGGTCCAGGTGGTCCACACTTTTCGCAAAAACCCTCTCGGTATACTTCCAGCGAAAAGGATAATCCCAGATTTTTTTCGAACCCCCATGACCACCTGGACCATGTGGACCACCACTCTTTTTCCCAGGACTCAAAAAGTTTTGACGGAAGCAATAACACAGGCGGGGGGATTGCTCTGCAATCCCCAACGGGAAACGAGAGGACTTTACAGGTAGAGCTTTCCGATGACGGGCCTAATGTTTGCGGTCTCTGCAAACACTTTGATGGGGAAAATTTCTGTTGGAAAGAAGGAAAAGAGGCAGAAGCGTATAGGACGGGATGTGACGAGTTTGAGCCGGGCGGTGAGGATGGGCCGGGCGGATCTAGCAATGGGCGGACTAGATCTACCGAGCCGTCCGGTTCCGGCAACGGGACGCAGGTTTCCCGTCCGGGGGACCGCTCGTCGGTCCCCCCCGCCTGTGCTCTTGCTTCCGTCAAATCTGAAGAAGTGACCGAGCCGGTAGAGGATTACCAACAGAGGACCGAGCAATGGTATCGGGACTTTGCGAGGCTTCTCTGGCTGGACAGGAAAGAGGATGGGAAGGTGTGTTTCCTTTTTAAGAGTTTTGAGACTGGTCGAGCCAGGGAACGTCTTGTTTCAAAGGAAGAGGTATTGGACAAACTTTCTTCCCTGCGGCGCATGAACGCTCATGGTTGGGAAGTGTACGCTTCTGTGAATCTTCTTAGGCCGGACGCTCAATCTCGGGGGAAGGAAAACTTTTACGAAGAACAGACGGCCATCTATATCGACCTGGATTCGAAACGAGTTCCTGCCAACCTCTTGCTGAGAGAGCTAAACAGGCTTATCCAGGCTGAAGAGCTTCCACGGCCCACACTGATAGTGAAGAGTTCCAAGGGGAACTTCCAGGTCTATTGGGTAGTTTCCGAGCCGGTTGAGTTCGGGAAGCTCCAGGCGATTATGATGGGACTTAACACCTGGTTTGGATTGGATAGCACGCACGACATAGCGAGGGTATTAAGGGTTCCTGGGCTTCGGAACCGGAAGCCTCCCAAGGATGATAATGTGACCATACCGATTGGATACAGGCTTCTTTTAGACCGAGCCAGGGGTGAGTATTTGTATTTTGATTTGGCGAAAATCACGCCGGGGGCTGTGGACCGGATGCATGAGAGGTGGGCGGGGGAAGAGAGGTTTTTTCTAGCTGTGCCGGACGGTTTTCTCTTGGACCTCCGGGAACGGGTGGCGAAGGAAAGAGAGTATCCTTCTTCCTCAGAGGCGGATATGGCTTTTGAGAGGATAGCTATTGAGAAGCTGAAGGTTCCTCCTGAGTATGTGAGAGCATTTCTTGAGGGCTACCGGTCTGACAAGCCGAACCCGGCCTATTACGCTGAGCTGACTACCAAGAAGGTTTTACAGTCGCTCAATTCTCCGCCGCCCGGTGGTTAGAGAATTCACTCCGCCGCCCGGCTAGAGGACACGAGCACGTTTTCCGCCGTGGCGGTCAAGCGCCCGACTCCGGGCGGGGTGAGGTAAAGTAAAGCACTTACGACACTTGATACAACTTTTTTCGATTTCGAGGTGGGCTTCGACCCAGAATTCGCATTTGTTTACTTTGAAGTCGGCCCGGAAAGACTCAAACATAATAAACGGTTTTTCAAGTTTTATTTTTGTATTGAACATTAGTTTGAGATAATCGTTGAATATTTTGGTGGATATTTCATCATAGTCACGACACATTCTGAGAAGAGTTTCGCCACTTTCGTCCGAGCAAGCTAGGGTGACGCTTGGTAAGTATACGCTGTCTCCGATTTGAGACGCTGTTCGGCAGTTTTCAAATTTTTTAGTGATTTTATAGAGCTTTACTTCCCAGCATCCCCAGGATAGGTATTCTTTTTGGCTGATATGATATCTTTTGATAACTGCCAGAATTTCGGGTGGTGTGAGCGTTCGTATTTTCATCTCTACCTCCTTCTACCGGTTTTGACCTCTTCCTCCTCCCCCTCCCGCTCCTCCGGGGTAGGCTCGGCGGGCAGGGGGTGGTGGAAGGTTTTTTCCACGCTGGACTCCTGGTAGCCGAGTTCGGCTTCGAGAAGGATAATATCTTCTTCGGGGTTAGCTTTCGCTTGAAGGGTTTTAATGAGAGGACGGTTTTTCAGGGGTTCCAGATTCACCTTCTTGAGTTCTTCTTCTAGGGCTGGAAGTTTAGCTTTGAGCCGCTCAAGAAGCTTAAACTGTTCTTCACGGAAGGTTCTCACCACCTCTTCCCAGTGCTCCACCGAGGCGAAGTTCTGCATGTCTTTTATTCTTCCGCTCCAGTTCATCGAGCTGTGCGATGGCGTGTTTAAGGTAGAGGTTAGCTTTGAAGGTGCGGACGGCCTGAAGCTGAAGGTTTCTTACCCGTTCCTGGTATTCGTCAAAGAGCTGGCCGAACTTACCAAGGAAGTCGTCCAGGCTTTTCTCCAGCCGCGCCGCTTCCGGCAAGGCCTCATTTTTAATCTTTTCCTTGACGGCTAAGACGGTTTGTTCTCTGGCAAGCTGTTCCTGGACGGCTGAGGAAGCCTCCGCCTCTTTGAGTTTTTCTTTCGTTTTTCTCCGGGCATATTCTTCTACCCCGAACCACTCTTTGACCTGTTCCAGTTCCCACTCTTTAAAGCGTTTACCTATTAGCTTCATAGGCTCATCCCCCTTTCGTGGTCATGGTCTTTTTCGATGTGGAAGGTGAAATCAGGCATTGTGAAGCCCGATTTCTTTTGTAGGGTTTCCGCCAGTTCCTCGGCTAGCCGGGCGGTCTTTTGAAGTAGGTCTTCATGCTCTCGTGTGCTAGCTAACTGGCTCAGTTGCCTCCATTTTTCTTCTTTCACCTGGCGGGCAGAACCGGTATATACAGATTTCCGTCCGTGCTTTCGACTAGCTGACAGGTAATTTCGTAGTGCGGACAGGTAGCGCTGTGCATCTTCCATCCCGCTATGAGGCCTATCACCAGACCCGCTATGAGGTAGAGAAGCAACCACTTGAGCTGAGACTTTTCCCAGCGCTCGATAGCGGCGGTAACCGAGTTCGATAATTCGTCTTTGAAGCTCCTCAAGAGAGCTTCCATCCGTTCCACTATATCCTTGTGCCGTTTCTGGGCTTTCTCCACTATATGTAGCTCCTCTCTCATAATGCTTCCCCCGCAAGCGGATTTTTTTCTTGCCTACCTGGATGGTGATAAAACGTTTGCCCTCCCGGACGACATTCAACCCGAGTTCTTCACGCAGATACCGCACCAGACCATCTCTGTCCTGGACCAGATGGTTACGAATGATATCCTCAGTGAGGGCGTAAAGTCTCCTACGCAGATACTCTCTACTCCGGTTCTCTACGTTTTTGTCGAAAATTGCCGAGTAGCGACCATGGAAGTATTTTTTTGTATCTCTAAGTCTTTCCCTGGGATTATCGAGGTTATATTTCCGGTTCAAGTAATCCTGGACTGAGGCGAGCCAATCCAAATCCCGTTTGGGGAACCAAAACCTTGAATCTTTACCATTCAAATCGTTGACAATCGTGATATGCCAGTGAACGGCACTCGTATCTCGGTGCTCAACGATGTGGACCGGGGGGCGGTTCCCGCCCCGGTAGCCCCGGAAAAGCTCGGTGAGGACATCCCCCAAGAGCTTCTGCTTGTCCTCTTTACTCAGCCTTGCATACTCTTCAGCTGAGAACCCGACAATGCCCATGTAGTAGCGAGTTTTTCTGGGGATGGTGCGGTCATAAGACATCAAAGTGCTTTCGGGTAAATCCCGGTGCAACACCGAGACGGTGCTGGGGTCTCTTTCGAGAAGGTAGTCGAGTCTGTCTTTTATCGAGCCGCCTTTCTTTGGCGTCTTGATTTTGATAATCAAGGCTCAAGCCTCCTGAGAAGGTTCTCCAGTTTACGGTCGATTAGCTCTAACTTTTCGAGCCAGTCTCTGTCGAGACTTCGATACTGGTTTACGTGGCGGGCTATCTGGTTCAGATTGTTTCCGATTTTTGCTATCTGGTAGGCGATTTGCCGGTAGGCGTCCACTAACTCCTTAGCCCTCGGGGTGTCACTTCTTCCCAGAGCTTCTAAGAGAACCTTTCTACACCAGGTCCGAAGTTTAAGACCCTCCTCTTCTGCCCGCTTCCGCATTTCGGCTACCACATTCGGTTTGAAGTCCAGGCTCACCACCTGCACAC
>JALWCD010000225.1:10287-19657 GCA_027036915.1 Thermodesulfatator sp.
CCTGCACACCGCGCTTCTTCCGGGGCTTAGACCTACGATGGGGGTGTGGGGGCGTAGCCCCCACGGACTGAGGAAATTCCTCGGTGAGGAATTTCCTCACGCAGGTTCCATTGGAACCTGCACCTTTTGCTTCTCTTTCTCCTCCCACCACACACCTCCTTTTTCTTCATATTAAGTCCCTCACAAAAAGAGAGAAAACGAGGTCACGACGAGGCGACGGTGAGGCTTGACGACCTCAGTCCGAAATTGATAGAAACCCTCATAGAGCTCACACGGGGAGAGGAACCCCGGAAGTGGGGAAAGAGGGTGCGGATACGACCGAAGCCGTCAAAGTGTCCTCGCTGCAAGAAAACCTTCAAAGAGACCGGTTTTGGTTTTGTTTGTCCGGCTTGTAAACGCAAACCTTCGAAGTATTACCTGGACTTCCACTATGAGGGTAAACGTTATCGGATTTTCTGTAACAAAAACGGCGACCCATTTTCTGACTACCATTCTACGAAAAAATACGCTGCCCTTATTCAGAACGAGTTAGACCAGGGAACCTTCAATCCTTCGAAGTGGGTCCGGAAGGACCTTAGAGAGTTCCTGTTTGAGAGCTACATCGAGAAGTGGCTGGAGTTCTCGGCTCGGAAGGTCAAGCCAGGAACCTTTAAGGACCGCAAGAGGATAGCAAGGAACATCCTGGTTCCTTTCTTCCGGGGGATGGACATACGAGACATTAGGACGGGGCACATCCAGGATTTTTATATGTCTCTTCTAGATGATGATAGGAACCTCAGCACAAAAACGATTTGGAACATCCTGGCTGAGTTAAAAACTTTCCTGAACTTTGCCAAGAAACGAGAGGACATCGAGAGAGTCCCTGAGTTCCCCGAGGTAAAAATAGAGGAAAAGCCCATTGTGTGGCTCAATAAAGAGACACAGCGGCGCATCCTTGAGTACATCCCGGGTGAGCACAAACCTATCTTCATCTTTCTCTTCACTTACGGATGCCGTCCCGGTGAGGCCCGGGCTCTCATGTGGGATGCGGTGGACTTCGAGAACGAAATCATCTACATCAAACGGACTTTCAGCGCTAAGAAGCTGGTTGATATTCCTAAAGAGGGAAAATGGAAAGTCTTCCCCATGTTGCCCCACATCCGAGCCATTCTGGAAGACCTTTACCGGCGCAAGAAGTCCATGTTTGTTTTTAGCTGGCGATATGACCACTACGGTGAAAGGGCTCTTCCCCGGATTTGGAAAGAAGCTTGTGAAAAAGCCGGGGTCCGGGGTGTGAGTCTCTACGCTGGTGTGAGGCACTCTTTTGCCATGCAGAGGCTCTACGAAGGCTTCTCCTATGAGGAAGTGGGGGCCTGCCTCGGTCATTCGGACGTGCGAACCACCCGCCGATATGGCCGTCTCATGGCTCAGAATCTAGCGAAGGTCTTTTCGAAGTCTGCCGAGGTGGTAGACCTCACCGAATACCGGCAAAAAAAAACCGCCGATAATCGGGAATAATCGTCTCTCGACCACCTATCTAGAAAAGTGGATTACGAATTCCTGAAGAAATTGATGGCTGGAAAGCCTTGTCTATCAAGGGATTCTGGAACCGTCACCAAATCGTCACCAAGTCGAATTAGGCATTCATAAGTCCGCAAGAAATCGTCAAAAAATGGTGGAGGCGGCGGGAATCGAACCCGCGTCCGGAGGTGCTTCAGCCTAAACTTCTACGTGCGTAGCCCGGGTAGTTAATCTCGGCCAGGGGTGGAGACCCGGGCGCTCCCCTCTGGCCCAGCCTGCGGGATTCTCGACCCAGGGGAGGCAGGCGCTCCCCTGAGCCCAGCCCCGTAACCCGACGCCCCGGAGGCCGCCGGGGCCTGCGGCTCATCCGGAGCGGGCGGCTCTATTCTTTAGGCCGCCAGAGCGTAAGCGTACTCGTCGGCACTTGTGTTTTTCCCACCTTTTTAACGAGGCGGTGGGGACCTCGGCACGCCGTTTAGGCCTACACACCCCCGTCGAGCCCACGTCGCCCCCACTTGTAAAAGAACCAGCCTCTTCTAAATAATAAATCGCTTTCCAGGACCTGTCCAACCCGGGAAAAGACCTAACGGATCTTGCCCTTGAAACGGCGACGGAGAGCCCTCTCCTCTTCCCGACGCTTGATGGTCTCCCGCCGATCGTGAAGCTTTTTACCTTTAGCCAGAGCCAGTTCCACCTTGGCCCAGCCGTCCTTAAAATAGACCCTGAGAGGGATCAGGGTGTAGCCCCGTTCGGCCACTTTACCTGCCAGGCGGTTGATCTCTCGCTTGTGAAGCAAGAGCTTGCGCGTCCTCCGGGGATCTGAAAAAGCCGCCTCCCGGGAAAAGGGATAGGGACTGATATGCATGTTATAGAGATAGACCTCCCCGTTCACCACCCGGGCGAAACTGTCGGCCAGATTGGCCCGTCCCATGCGCAGGCTCTTGACCTCCGGACCGGTAAGCACAATACCGGCCTCGTAGGTCTCCTCAATTTCGTAGAGGAACCGGGCCTTCTTGTTGGTGGCCACCGTCTTTTCCATGCTATCCTTTAATGGAAAAACAGATTGTAAATGGCATGCACCAGAGCCAGGACCAGAGTCAAATAGGCCCAGAAATGGTGCACCTTCCTGGAAACCCTGCCCCTCAACATCAACCAACCGGCTGTGGCCGTCGCTCCTAGAGAAAACAAAAGTAAAAGCCCCGTGATCAGGGCCAAACCCGCCTTTTCCTCCTCTCCGGTACCGTTAGCCCAGACCGGAAGGGTCCAGAAAACCACAAGGAATACCACCCACCATCGCAACAACCGGACCTCCTCTCAGCGCTTTAGCCCTAAAGATAATGCCTTCTTACGAGATGGCCAGAGGGCTCAGGGGCGAAGAATGAGGCTGGCCCGCATGAGCAGAGAGAGGATTTCATACATGTTGCTGGCCCGCCCCACCCGGAGCTTGTCTTCCAGGCCGTAATGTGAAAGACAGGTCCAGCAGGAAAGAATTTCCACCCCGCGCCTCTCAAGTTCCTTCAGCTCTTCAAGGACCGGGGAGGCTTCCGTGGAAAGAAACACCCCCCGGTTGTAAAAGACCAGGGCCTGAGGCGGCGGAGAAACCTCCCTGAGGGTCTTAAGAAAATTCACCAGGAGTTTGCGCCCCAGGGCCTCGTCGCCTTCGCCCATGCGATCGGAAGCCACCACCACCACCCGGAAAGAACCCTCCGGCCGTTCACAGGAGATCTCCCCCACCGGATGACCGGCGCCCTTTTTCGTAATCTCAAGGGTATATACACCCTGGCCTTCCGTGACCCGCACCGCATGTCCCTGAGCCTCGGCAAAACGCATCACGTTCTTGACCGCGGCCTCGTTGTCCACCAGAACCCGCAGAATCTCCCCCTCACTTAACTTCTCAAGGGCCTCCTTGGTCTCAAGAACCGGCTGGGGACAGGCCAGACCACGACAATCAATCTCTCGCATCCCTTTAAAACCTCGAAACCGGATTTTTAAACCTAAAACTTAAGGAAGGAAGGCCCGGAGATCAAATTCGAATTATAGATCTTTGCCGCCAAAATCTATATCAATTAACTATGAGTCGGCCCCTCTCGGGGCCGACTCATGGTGCACTTAAAGTTTAACGCGAAAGAACCACGAAACGTCGAAACCGCTGGTCTCTTACCAGAAGCAGGACCCGTCCCGTTTTAAGGGAAATCTTCAGGGCCTCATAAAAATCCCTGAGGCTCTTTACCCGGTGCCGGTTGACTTCCTCGATGAGCAATCCGGGACGCAGCTCCGCAAAGGCCGCCGGACTACCGGGAGCCACGGCTGAGATCACCACCCCCTTTCTCACCTCATAGCCCAGTTCCTGAGCCATCTCGGGAGTAAGTTCCCGGACCTTAAAGCCCAGGTCCTCCAGGAACTTCTCGAGTTCCGGGGCGGCGGAGGAGATCCGGGGCTCCCGGGGATACTCGCCGATGGTCACCCTGAGTTCCAGGGGTTTACCTTCGCGACGGATCTCCAGGGTCACGGTGGTCCCGGGAGGGGTGAGGCCCACGAAGGTCCTGAGCTCGGAGGAGTTCTTGACAGGCTTACCCTCGTAGCCCACGATCACGTCTCCCGGCCGGAGACCGGCCCTGTCCGCCGGAGAACCCTTCAGGACCTCGGCCACCAGAGCCCCCTCGGTCCTTTCCAGGCCGAACTCCTGGGCCAGGGCCGGGGTGAGATCCTGAATGACCACCCCCAGCCATCCCCGGACCACCTTGCCCTTTTCCACCAGCTGTTCCGCCACCAGTTTCACGATGTTGATGGGGATAGCGAAACCGATCCCCATGTACCCCCCGGACCGGGAAAAGATGGCCGTATTCATACCGATCACCTCTCCCCGAATGTTGAGGAGAGGCCCTCCGGAGTTTCCGGGATTGATGGCGGCGTCCGTCTGGATGAAATCCTCAAAGTCCGTAATCCCCAGTCCGCTCCGGCCCTTGGCGCTCACCACCCCCACGGTCACGGTATGGCTCAGGCCGAAAGGGTTACCGATGGCGATCACCCATTCCCCCACCTGAATCTTGTCGGAATCGCCAAGAGGAACGGTGGGTAGATTGTGGCCCTTAATCTTCAAGACCGCCACGTCGGACTGAGGATCTCGCCCCACGACCTTACCCTTAAAGGTCCGACCATCGGCCAGCTTCACGATCACTTTATCGGCCCCCTCCACCACATGGTTGTTGGTAAAGATGAGGCCTTCCGGGCTCACGATAAAACCGGACCCGGCACCCCTCTGCTTGAACTTGCGCGGAATCTGAGGGAAAAAGCGCCGCATGAAGTCGTCTCCAAAGAAATCGAAAGGAAAGGGACCAAAGGGAAAGGGATGCGGCTCCTTCTGAACCACGGTCTTCTCCACCTCGATGAAGACCACCGCCGGGGCCGCTTTCTTAACCACCGCCGCAAAGGCCCGGGAAAGGGCCTGGGCCACCGCCAGATCCCTGGAAGAATCCGGCGAGGTCTGAGGGGAGCCCTCCTCCGGCCGGATCTTTTTGACCCGGAAGAGACTGTCCCAGATTCCCGGCTCTGCCGAGGCCGGCAGGACCCCCAGGAGAAAAAGTCCACACCAGAGAAGAACGAGTTGTCCTAAACGTCTCATTTAGGTTCCTCCTTTCGCAAGCTTTGGTTCGTGGGGCCATTCAGAGGGCGCACGCGGCCCGGCGTAGAAGGCCCGACGCCACTCCGTCTCCGGCCCCAGAGGGTGGGGCTTTTCGATCTCCATCACGATCTTTCCGTTACGGAAAACCGTCACCGTCCCCGTGGACTCGCTCACCGTAATGGCCACCGCCCGGGTGAGGGCCGTAATGGCCGCCGCCGAGCGGTGACGGGCCCCGAGACCGCTGGGGATATCCGCACTCACCACCCCCGTCCGGATGTAAGCCCCGGCACTCTCGATCACTCCATCACCCCGGACCACAAAGGCCCCATCCAGGAGGGCAAATTCCTTGAGGGTCTCCTCCAGCCTGGGATCGAGCACGTTACGCTCGTTTTCCGGATACCCCCGGAAGGGATTGATGACCATCTGATCGCAGTGCTGAAGGACCTGATCCGTATCTCCCAGGATGAAACAGGTCCCCACGGGTTTGCCCTCCCGCCCCTGGGTGGCGAGCACGATGGCCAGGGACAGAATCCTCTGAAAGACTTCCGGTTTTACGATTTCCTTGAGATCCTCGAGCTGGGAGACGGCGAAGATCTCAAACTCGCTTTCGAGGTCCAGGATGAAGAGGCTATCGAGGTGTCCGCTTTCGGCCAGTCCGGAAAGGCAGATGAGAAGGTCCTCATGGGTGAAAAGGCCCCGGGCCACTCCGATGAGCACGGCCACCTTGATCTGCCCCAGCCGGGTGAGCTTGATCTCCGGAACCTCGATGACCTCGGTCCCCGGAGGGGCCTGAAAGTTTCTTTCCCTGGTCACCAGTACCAGCCGGTGGCTACGAACATGCTCCAGGAAACGGGAAAGTTCCTCCCCTCCAGGAAAAACATCCGCATAAACCAGGATGGCACTCGAGGGCAAGGCCTCGCTAAGATCGGTGGCATACTGCAGAAATTTCTCGGTAATCCTCATCCGCTGGCGATCCTTCTCAGACACCGGAAGCCTCCTTTAGCCCCGTAGTCCCCGGGCACGGGGCCGCCTCCCGAAACAAAAGGGCGGCCCTCTCAAGCAGGGGCTTCAGATTGGCTACGTCCTCCCGATTGTAATGTAAAAGGGTTCGCAGGGCCTTCTTGTCCCTCTGCAGCAGCCACCTCTGCCAGAGTTTTACCGCGTCGTATCCGGAAAGCCCCCGGGTTTCCCGATCGAGCCCGAAGAGGACCTCCAGTTTTTTGAGCCCGCCCCGAT
The DNA here is from genome assembly GCA_027036915.1 of Thermodesulfatator sp. Classification (GTDB taxonomy): domain Bacteria; phylum Desulfobacterota; class Thermodesulfobacteria; order Thermodesulfobacteriales; family Thermodesulfobacteriaceae; genus Thermosulfurimonas_A. The sequence continues at coordinate 16,646 of JALWCD010000225.1, forward strand.
AGCCCAGGGAGCGATCAAGGCGACGAAGATCGATGTGGAGGACCGGCGGGGGAAGATCCGGAAAATGGGCCTTGAGAAAAGGCAGGTCGAAATGCGAGCCCCCGAAGGTCACCCAGACCGGATAGGTCCGCAGATACTCCGGCCCCCTTTCCAGATTGAAGCCGGCCACAAAGGCCCGGTAACGCCCCTCGACCATGGTCCCCAGGACGGTAATCCCGTTTCTCTCCCGGGAGAGACCCTCGGTCTCAAGATCCAGGAAGAGGAGATATCGTTCCGGCTGGCTCCGCAGGGCCTGCGCCAGCCCCTGCGGAAGATCCGCCAGAAGAAACTCCGGGATCACGGCAGATTCTCCGGATGGACTTCTACGGGATATTTCTTTTTGAGTTCTTTGAGAATGGCCGAAAGTCTTTCCTGCTTTTTGGCCTCCAGGAGATCCTGAACCACCTGTTCTTTCACCTTTTCGTAAGGTTGGACCTGAGCCGGCACCCTGGCCTCTACCCGCACCAGATGGTATCCGAAACGGGTCTTGATGGGCGGGCTAATTTCGCCCACTTTGAGCTTGAAGACCGCCTCCTCAAACTCCGGGATCATCTGCCCCCGGGCAAAAAGCCCCAGGTCCCCGCCTCGATCTTTGGTCCCGGGATCCTCGGAGTACCTGCGGGCCATCTCGGAAAAATCCGCCCCGGCCAGAAGCTTCTCCCGGATCTCCCGGGCCTTTTTCAGGGCCGCGGCCTCCTCCTCCGGCCCCGCGCCCTCCGGAACGCGGATTAGAATGTGACGGGCCTGGATCCTCTCAGGAAGTTGATAATCCTTTTTGTGAGCCAGGTAGTACTCCTGGGCCTCGCTTTCAGATACTTTCAGGTCCTTCAAAATCCGGCGTTCGAAGTAGTGCCTCGCAAGAATCATCCGAACCTGTTCCTCTATCTCGGCCTTTACCTCCGGGTCCTTATCCAGACCGGCCTCCTTACCCGCCAGCCCCAGAAGGGTGATCTCCACCCACCGCTCTATCAGCACGGATTTCATCTCCGGTTTCAGACTCAATAAGGCTTTGAGATTCGCGTTGTTCTCAATCTCCTTTTCAAAATCGGCTCGGGTCAAAGTGTAGGGACCAACCCGGGCAATCAGCGGAGATTCTTCCGCCCGAAGAGGTGAAACAACAAACAAAAATAGAACCATCACCCCTAAAAACCGTTTGAACATTCCAGCCTCCTTTCCTTTTGTAGGGTATTCTAGCACCCGGGGAATTAGTCGGAAAGGGCCTCCGGATAGAGATAGCCCCGAAAGATCTTGCGGGTAGCCCCCTCAAGAAAGAGACTTTCTCCCTCGAGATGGATATGAAGGGTCTCTCCGCCGCGAGTAAGAACGGGGACCGGAGCCGTCGCCAGACCGAGCTTTACGGCCACATAGGCCGCGGCCGAAGCCCCCGTGCCGCAGGCCAGGGTCTCGCCCTCCACCCCTCGCTCGTAGGTGCGCACCGCCAGTCCCCCCTTCGGGAGAACCTTAACGAAGTTGACGTTGGTTCCGGCCGGGGAAAACTTCTCATGGAACCGTATTCTTCGACCGAGTTCTGCCACCGGCACGCTCTCCAGATCCTCCACGAAAACCACCACATGGGGCACCCCGGTATTCACGAAGTGAACTCGAAGAACCTGACCCTCAAGAGCCAGGTCCAGATCTAGCGTCAGATCCCTCGGAGGCGTAAGCTCCACCTTGACCCGATCGCCCCGCACTTCGGCCCGGATCTCTCCGGCCAGGGTCTCAAAGCTCAGGCGTGGCCCACACAACCCCTCCTCCACCGCGAAACGGGCCGCGCAGCGACCTCCGTTTCCGCACATCTCGGCCTCGGAACCATCGGCGTTATAGAAACGCCAGGAGAAGGCGTTTTCGGGCCTTTTAGGGGGTTCGATCAGGATAAGCCCGTCGGCGCCCACCGAGATCCTTCTCCGGCAGAGCCTCTGGGCGAACAGCGGAGCCTCCTCCGGAGAAACCCGGCCCTCGAAATTGTTTATCAGGATGAAATCGTTTCCCGAAGCCTGCATCTTAACAAAAATCAGCTCTTTCATGGTCGTCCTCCGGATCTCTACGAATACTGACTAAGAAACAAGCGCGGTCAGCACCTCCAGAAGGGCCTCGCGGGGCGGATCTTCGTAAAAAGTGAACTCCCCCAGCCGTTTGAGGAGGACCATGGTAAGCCTTCCGTGCCAGACTTTCTTGTCCGCCGAAAGAAAGGCCAGCAATCTCTCGGGGGAGACCCCTTCCGGAAGCCTGGTGGGCAATCCCAGACCGGCCAGGAGGTTCTCCAGCCTTTCGGCCAGGGGTTCCGCGGCCACCCCCAGGGCCTCCGAGAGCCTGGCCGCCGCCACCATGCCCACCGCCACCGCCTCCCCGTGAAGGATCTCGTAGTTCAGGGCCGCCTCCAGGGCATGCCCCAGGGTGTGTCCGAAGTTGAGGACCCGCCGGAGACCGGCCTCGCGTTCGTCCTGCGAGACCACCTCGGCCTTGATGCGGCAACTCTCGTAGATGATCTCCTCCAGAACCTCGGGATCGTAAAGGAAGAGGCGGGCCTGATGTGTCTCCAGAAACTCGAAAAACTCCCGGCTCCAGATGCAGCCGTACTTCACCACTTCCGCCAGGCCGTTTCGGAAATGTTCCAGGGGCAGCGTAGCCAGCACCCCGTAATCGATGTAGACCCGCCGGGGCTGATAGAAGGTGCCCAGGAGATTTTTCCCTTCCGGAAGATCCACCCCGGTCTTGCCCCCCACGGAGCTATCCACCTGGGCCAACAGAGTGGTGGGCACCTGAACGTAAGGCACCCCTCGCAGGTAAATGGAAGCCAGGAACCCGGCCGTATCGCCCACCACGCCGCCCCCCACCGCAAGCACCGCGCTCTTGCGATCGAAACCCGCCCGCACCATGGCCCGGGCCAGTTCCACCACCGTGGCCATACGCTTGGAGGCCTCCCCTGGGGGAAAAGAAAAGACCTCCGCCCGGAACCCGGCCTCCCGGGCCTCG
>JALWCD010000226.1 GCA_027036915.1 Thermodesulfatator sp.
GTCCCTGGCCATCTGAAGGGTGATCTCCACATGGTCCCTTCCGTACTTTTCCCTTTCAAACGCCAGTCTTTCCTGGCGATTCTTTCCCAGAAATTCGTACTCTTTGTCCGAAAGGAAGGCGGTTTTGCCCAGATCGTGAAAAAGTCCGGCGGTAAAAAGTTCGGCCATATCCACGTCGATCTTCCGCAACCGGGCAATGTTCTGGGCGGCATAGGCCACCGTCAGAAGATGTTTCCAGAGTTCTTCCCCCCGGCGGGAATAGTCGCTCACCACCGCCCGGGCCACGTAAGAGGCCACTATCTGACGGGTATTCTCAAGCCCGAGAAGGGCCACCGCGTGAAGGGGAGACTTCACCGGCTGGGTAATTCCGAAGGCCGGTGCCCGGCAGGCCTTGATGATAAGGGCCGAAAGCATGGGATCGAAGGAGATCTTGCGTCCCAGATCGAGAAGGGAAACGTCCGGACGCTGGGCGTCCACCATGATCTCCCAGACCAGCGGAGATATCGGTTTGACGCTTCCCATCTTAGGGAGTAATTCTAAACCGAATCCCCCAACGAGGTCCAGCGGTGTTATTACAGGAAAAAGTCCTTTCCGGGGAAAGGATCGGCCGGGAGGAGGCCCTTGAGCTTTTCAGGCTGGATTTATTCGAGCTGGGAATGCTGGCCCGGGAGGTCCGCCGGCGTCTACCTCCCGAGCCTATCGTGACCTACATCGTGGACCGAAACATCAACTACACCAACATCTGTGTTTCGGGGTGTAAGTTCTGCGCTTACTATCGGTCTCCGGGAGACCCGGGGGGGTACCTGCTTTCCTTCGAGGAGCTGGCGCGAAAGATCGAAGAAACCCTGGCCCTGGGAGGGTATCAGATTCTCCTTCAGGGGGGACTCCATCCGGATCTCCCCCTCTCCTACTACGAGGAGATGCTGACTTTTATTAAGGAACGTTTCCCTCAGGTTCACATACACGGTTTTTCACCTCCGGAGATCGTCTTTTTCGCCCGCCGGGAAGGCTTGAGCGTGGAGGAGGTCCTGCGCCGACTCATAGCCGCCGGGCTCGATTCCATTCCCGGAGGCGGGGCGGAAATCCTGGTGGATCGGGTGCGGCAGAGGATTTCCCCCCGCAAGTGTTCCGCAGAAGAATGGCTCTCGGTCATGCGTACGGCCCATCGGCTGGGTCTGAAAACCACGGCCACCATGATGTTCGGGCACATCGAGACCCTGGAGGATCGGGTGGAGCACCTGCTGCGCATCCGGGAACTTCAGGACGAAACCGGGGGCTTTACGGCCTTCATCCCCTGGCCCTTTCAGCCCGGGAACACCGCCCTTTCCGTGCCCAAGGCCACCCCGGTGGAATACCTCAAGACCCTGGCCCTCTCCCGGATCGTGCTTGACAACGTGCCCAATCTCCAGGCCTCCTGGGTTACTCAGGGCCCCAAGGTGGCCCAGGTGGCGCTCGAGTTCGGAGCCAACGATTTCGGCAGCACCATGATCGAGGAGAACGTGGTGGCGGCCGCGGGGGTCTCCCATCGGCTTTCCGAGGAGGAGATCTGTCGCCTCATCCGGGAGGCCGGCTATGAACCCCGGCGCCGCCGCATGGACTACACCCTGCTGAACTAAATGGAAGAATACCCCGTCTCCCGCGAACCGGTTCTCTTTCGGGCCCGTTTGAGCCTGCCCATGAAAGGTCCCCCTCTGGAAAACGGGGCCGTGGGGGTAAGACAGGGGCGGATCGCGGCCGTGGGGGCCTACCCTTCCCTGCGTCGGGAGTTCTCCGGTCGCACCGTGGACCTGGGAGAAGTGGTCCTGCTTCCGGCCCTGGCCAACGTGCACACCCACCTGGAGCTCTCCGCTCTGCGGTTC
>JALWCD010000227.1 GCA_027036915.1 Thermodesulfatator sp.
CCACCACGGTGGGGGCCCTCCGGAGGGCCCCCACCGTGGTGGTCAATCTGGGGCTGGTCCCCGAAAGGGTGGAGGCCGATCTGGTGGTCTTCGGAGAGGGCCGGCCTCTTCTGGTGGCGGATTACGCTCCGGGAGCGGTGCGCGCGAGAGAACGAAGACTTCTGGCCTACGCCCGTCTGGCCTTCCCGGACCGTCCTCCTCCCTTTGTCCTGCAGACCAACGGTTGGGAATTCGCTCTGGTGGAGACCGTCCGCGGCCGGGAGACCGCCTTCGGAGGCCGGGAGATCGTGCCGCCCTACGAGGATCTTCTGGCCTGCCCCTCCCCTCCCCCGGTAGAAAGACGCCGGCTTCCGGTGGAGGAGAAGATCCTTTTCATCCACAACACCGGAGGCTGACCGCCTAGACGGCAGGGGCCCTGCCGAGAAGACGCCTGAGATACTCGAGACTGGGAGCCACGGCCTCCTCGGCGTGAGCCTCAAGCGTGAGAAGCGGGCGGAGGCCCTTTTCCCGGACGAAATTCAGGATCCGGTCAAAGGGAATCGTGCCCTCCCCCAGGGCCAGATGCTCATCCCACTGCCCGCGGTTGTCGTGCAGGTGAATCTCGGAAAGGTAAGGATGGAGGACCGGCAGCCATTCCTCCCAGCGGCTTCGGGCAAAGGCCTGTGCATGGCCGGGATCGAAACACCAGGTGAGACCCGGATGGGCCTCAAACAGCGGTCTCAGGACCTCTGCGGAGGGTTCAAAGACGTTCTCAAGGGCCAAAGTGAGCCCCAGGTCCCGGGCCTCGGGAAGCAATCTCTCCAGGGCCTCGTGCATCCGTTCCTGCCATCGGCTCACCCGTTCGCGGTGATATCCCGGGTGATAACCGCTATGAAGGACCACGGTCTCGGGTTCAAAGAGCGCGGCTATTCTCAGGGCCTCGCGCAGGCGTCTGAGGCTGGCCTCCCGGATCAGGGAATCGAGGGCCCCCGGGGAAAGATCGCAAAAGGGCGCATGCACATTGCAGCGCACACCGGCCTCCCGGAGCTCCCGGGCCACCCCCCGGAAATCCTCGAAACGGTAATGGTCCAGGACCTCGCGATCCAGGGAGACCTCCACGTCGAGTTTCCGCTCTTTAACCAGAGGCAGGTATTTCCTGACCAGGAGATCAAAGGGTACGGAAACGAAAATACGCCATTCCTTCATGGCCGGTAAAACTCCTTGATGGTTTCCGCAATGAAGACCTGCTCTTCCTCCCGGAGATAGGGATGCATGGGCAGGCTCAGGACCTCTCGGGCCGCCCTTTCGGTCTCCGGGAGGCTTCCCTCACCAAAACCCAGATCCTTAAAGACGGGCTGGAGGTGAAGGGGCCGGGGATAGTAGACCATGGTCGGAATGCCCTTTTCGGCCAGCCAGGCCTTGAGTTCCTCCCGCCCCTCTACCCGAAGGGTGAACTGGGCCCAGGCCGAGCGATAACCTTCCGGAATAAAGGGCAGGGTTATTTCCGGAAGATCTTTCAGGAGTTCGCCGTAACGTTTCGCCACCTCCTCCCTCAGGCGAAGTTCCTCCTCGAAGTAGCGGAGTTTGACCCGCAGGATGGCGGCCTGAAGCTCGTCCAGCCGGCCGTTTATTCCGGAATATTCGTAATAATAACTCCGGGTCTGACCGTGAACCCGGAGAATTCGCACCCGCTGAGCCAGGTTTTCGTCCCGGGTGAAGACCATGCCTCCATCGCCGGCCCCTCCCAGGGGTTTGGCCGGGAAGAAGGAAGTGGCCGCGGCCCGACCGAAACTTCCCGAACGACGGCCCTTAAGTTCACCCCCCAGGGACTGACAGGCGTCCTCCACCAGTACGACCCCGTATTCTTCGGCCAGGGGTTCCAGGGCCTCGAAATCCGCCGGCAGCCCGAAAAGGCTCACCGCCAGCACGGCCGAGACCTCCCCCGAAAGCCTCCTCAGGGCCTCCTCCACGGCCTTCGGGGAGAGGTTGTAGGTCCGGGGGTCGATATCCACGAAGTAAGGCTCAAGACCGGCCCGCCGGAGGGCCTCCGCGGTGGCCACAAAGGTGAAAGAGGGGGTGAGGACCTTTGAGCCCGGAGGCAAATCCAGGGCCTTGAAGATGAGAAGCAGGGCGTCCGTCCCGGAGGAAACCCCCACCGCCTGCGGAACCCCCACGAAACGAGCCAGTTCGGCCTCCAGCTGTGCGACCTCCGGCCCCAGGATATAACGCGTGCTCCGGAGGACCCGACAAACGGCGGCCTCGATTTCATGGCCGTAACAATGATAGCCCCGGGTGAGATCTATAAATTTCACGGCCCCAAGGTTACCACCCTTTTGGGAGGCCGAAAATCCCTTTAACATGGAAAACATGCTACTTGAGATCCTGGAAGCCGAATCCCCCATGCCCTTTGCCCGCTACATGGAGCTTTGTCTCTACCATGAGCGCTACGGTTACTATGCCCGGGGGCCAAGACTGGGGCGAGCGGGGGATTACTTTACCGCTCCCACCGTACACCGGGTCTTCGGGGCCACGCTTGCGGTTCAGATTATGGAGATCCACGCCCTCCTGGGCTCACCCGGAGATTTCGTCCTGGTGGAGGCCGGGGCCGGAGAGGGCTACCTGGCCCTCGACATCCTGAGCTACCTCGAAAGAAAGGGCCGGGCCTGGCCTTACTGGATCGTGGAGCCCCTTCCCAACCTTCGGGCCCTCCAGGAGGAAACCCTTAAGCCCTATGCCGAACGGGTACGGTGGTTCCGGAGCCTGCGCGAGCTTCCCCTCTTTTCCGGGGTCTTCGTTTCCAACGAACTTTTCGACAGTTTCCCGGTCCATCTGGTGGAGAAAACTGGAGAGGACCTGCGGGAGGTTTACGTCAGGGTGGAAAAAGGGGAGATCCGGGAGGAACTCGACGCCCTCACTCAGCCTGAAATCCTCAAAAGGGTTCTCCCTTACGCCCTGGCCTGGCCCGAGGGTTACCGTACGGAGGTCTGTCTGGCCCTTGAAGGTTTCTACAAGGAACTATCCAAAAAACTGGTCCGCGGGGCCCTCCTCACCCTGGACTACGGTTATCCCCGGGGGGACTACTATCACCCCGAAAGACGCAGGGGCACCCTGCTGGCCTACTACCGGCACCGGGTGGTGGAGAATCCCTATCTCCGGCCCGGACATCAGGATCTTACGGCCCACGTGGACTTTACCGCCCTGCGGGAACTGGCGGAAAAATACGGCCTCCTCAACCTGGGTTTCACACAACAGGCCCCCTTCCTCGTTTCCCTGGGAGTGGAACGGGTTCTGGAGGAGGTCTCGGAGAACACCTTTCGGGACCGGGAGGCTTTAAAGCTTCTCCTCCTGCCCGAAGGTCTGGGAAGCAGCCACTGGGTACTGGTTCAGGGGAGAGGACTTTCCGGGGCCACCCTCCGGGGTTTCCGCTTAAGCAATCGCCTCCATCTGCTATACTAAAGGCCCATGTGGGGCCGTTTCGAGATCTTAAAGAGGGACTCCCGGACGCAGGCCCGTCTGGGTCGTCTCGTAACCCGGCGGGGTGTCATCGAGACCCCGGTCTTCATGCCGGTGGCGACCGCCGGTTCGGTAAAGGCCGTGCCTCCGGAGGTGGTGGCGGCCCTTTCGGCCCGCATCCTCCTGGCCAACACCTATCACCTCTATCTGCGCCCCGGACCGGAGGTCATCCGCAGGGCCGGTGGACTCCACACTTTCATGGGCTGGCCCCGGGCCATCCTCACCGACAGCGGCGGCTTCCAGGTCTACAGCCTCTCTGGCTTCCGGGAGATTCTGGAAGAGGGGGTGCGATTCCGCTCCCATCTCGACGGCTCCGAACATCTCCTCACCCCGGAAAAATCTCTTGAGATCCAGGCGGCTCTTGACTCCGATATCCGCATGGTCCTCGATGTCTGTATCCCCTACCCTTCTTCCCGGGAGGAAACCGAAAGGTTCACCGACCTCACCCACCTCTGGGCCGAACGGTCGCTTGCCTGGTGGCGGACCTCCTCGTCCCGAGGGGCCCTCCTTTTCGGCATTGTCCAGGGGGGTATGTTCGCCGACCTCCGGCAAAGGAGCGCCGAGACCCTGGTCTCCATGGGCTTCGACGGTTATGCCATAGGGGGTCTTTCGGTGGGAGAACCCAGGGAACTCATGCTGGAGATGCTCACGGCCACGGTGCCCCATCTTCCGGAGGATCGTCCCCGCTATCTCATGGGGGTGGGCACCCCGGAAGATATCCTGGAGGCCGTGGCCCGGGGGGTGGACATGTTCGACTGCGTGCTTCCCACCCGAAACGCCCGCCGCGGAACGGTTTTCACCTCCGAGGGGACCTTCCATATCCGCAACGCCCGTTATAAGGAGGATTTCCGGCCCCTGGATCCCGCCTGCGGGTGTTACACCTGTCGCCGTTTCAGCCGGGCCTATCTGCGCCATCTCTTCCATTCCGGAGAACTTCTGATATATTTTCTCCTTACCGTGCACAATCTCAGTTTCTACCTGAAATTCATGGCTGAAATACGCCGGGCCATAGGGGCCGGGCGTTTCGAGGAATTCCGGGAAAGTTTTTATCGCCAGAAGGAGGAAAGTTTATGTGGGAAGTAGTCTACGCCATGGGAGCCCCTCCGGCCGAAGGGGCTCAGGGAGGAGCCGGCAGTCTCATCGCCACCTTTCTGCCCCTCATCCTCATCTTCCTGGTCTTTTATTTTCTTCTCATCCGTCCCCAGCAGAAGCGGGCCCGGGAACACCAGCGGTTTGTGGAAAACCTCAAAAACGGCCAGAAGGTGATCACCGCGGGGGGCCTCATCGGACACGTGGTCAAGGTGGAGGGGGACGAGGTCCTGCTGGAAGTGGGCAAGGACGTGAAGGTCCGGGTGCAGAAGAACTATATTGCCGGGCCGGCCTAGAGTTCTCCGATTTCCGAAAGCCACCCGGAAAGACGGGCCAGGGCCCTTTCGGCCATTAGCCGGTAGCGTTCCCGTTTGGGAAGCCTTTTCCTCTCCCGGGGCAGCAGATCAAGCGGAGGGAAAAGACCCCAGTTGATGTTCATGGGCTGAAAGTGCCGGGGGTCGGCCTCCATAAGATAACGGATAAGAGCTCCGTGAGCGGTCTCCGGCGGAGGCACCACCGGCTTTAGTCCCCGGAGGAGGCGGGCGGCGTTTATGCCGGCCAGAAGCCCCATGGCCGTGGACTCCACATAGCCTTCCACCCCGGTGATCTGTCCGGCCAGAAACACGCGGGGTTCCCGGCGGAGCTGAAGGGTCGGGCGCAGGACACGGGGCGCACAGACGAAGGAGTTGCGATGGATGGAGCCGTAGCGGGCGAACTCCGCGCGCTCCAGCCCCGGAATCATCCGGAAGACCCTTTCCTGTTCGGAATATTTGAGCTTGGTCTGGAACCCCACCAGGTTGTAAAGGGTGCCCTCTCGATTTTCCGGACGCAGCTGCACCACGGCGTAGGGTTCACGGCCGGTGCGGGGATCCACCAGGCCCACCGGTTTCATGGGCCCGTAACGCAGAGTCTCCTCTCCGCGTTCGGCCATGACCTCGATGGGCAAACATCCCTCAAAATAGCGGGGTTCCTCGAAGTCCCTGAGAGGGACTTTTTCGGCGGAAAGGAGGGCCCGCACGAAACGCTGGTACTCCTCTTTGCTCAGAGGGCAATTCACGTAACTGCCCTCGCCTTTACCGTAGCGATCCGCCCGAAAGACTTTCTCCCAGTTGAGGGAATCCGCGTACACGATGGGGGCGATGGCGTCCTAGAAGTGAAAGTATTCCTCACCGGTAAGACGGCGAAGGTCTTCGGCCAGGGCCTCGGAGGTCAGCGGGCCGGTGGCCACGATCACCAGGCCCTCCGGAGGAATCCGGGTGACCTCCTCCCGGACGATCTCCACCAGGGGTTCTTCCTCAAGACGGCGGGTGATGTAGTCCGCGAACAGTTCCCGATCCACGGCCAGGGCCTTTCCCGCGGGGACCTCGCTGGCCAGGGCGGCCTCCATGATGAGGGACCCCAGCCGGCGCATCTCCTCCTTAAGAAGCCCCACCGCACTGGTGAGTTCCTTCGAGCGCAGGGAATTCGAACAGACCAGTTCGGCCAGTTTACCGGTGCGGTGAGCCGGGGTGAGCCTGCGGGGCCGCATCTCATAAAGCTTCACCCGCACCCCCCGCCGGGCGAGCTGCCAGGCGGCCTCCGAGCCGGCAAGCCCTCCCCCTATGACGGTCACCGCCTCAGGCATGCGCCACCACCCCCACCCTTCGGGGGTCGCCGGCTCCGGAAAGATGGCTTCCCACCAGGTGCACGCCCCCG
>JALWCD010000228.1:0-292 GCA_027036915.1 Thermodesulfatator sp.
GATCGGGGCGTCCCGCCGCCGGGGTGGGTATACGGCGCGGATGGGGGGGCTGCACGGGGACGTCAGGGTCCTTAGCATGGGCGGGCGGGTGATCGGGGAGGCCCTGGCCCTAGAGATCGTGAGGATCTTCCTTGAGACCCCCTTTGAGGGCGGGCGGCATGCCCGAAGGCTTGAACTCATTGAGGAATACGCGCGGAGTCTGAAAAATGTTTGAACGGGTAAAAGAGGTGGACCCCGAGATCTGGGAATTGATAAAGGCCGAGGCCGAAAGGCTTTCGGGGCAGCTTGAGAT
>JALWCD010000228.1:302-3284 GCA_027036915.1 Thermodesulfatator sp.
CGGTGATGGAGGCCGAGGGTTCGCCCCTCATGAACAAGTATGCCGAGGGCTATCCCGGGGCCCGCTATTACGGGGGCTGCGAGAACGTGGACCGGGTGGAGGAACTGGCCCGGGAGCGGCTCAAGATGCTTTTCGGGGCGGAGTACGCCAATGTCCAGCCCCATTCCGGGACCCAGGCCAACATGGCGGTCTATTTCGCGGTGCTTGAGCCCGGGGACACCATTCTTTCCATGGATCTGGCCCACGGGGGGCATCTTTCCCACGGCTCGCCGGTCAATTTTTCCGGAAAACTTTATCGCATTGTGCACTACGGGGTCTCCCGCGAGACCGAGACCATAGACTACGAGGAGGTGCGGAGGCTGGCCTTTGAGCACCGGCCGAGGATGATCGTGGCCGGCGCGAGCGCCTATCCCCGGGTGATAGATTTTGAGGCCTTTTACCACATTGCCCAGGAGGTGGGGGCCTATCTCATGGTGGACATGGCTCACATTGCGGGGCTGGTTGCGGCGGGGATTCATCCCTCGCCGGTCCCCTTCTCCGACTTCGTGACCTCCACCACGCACAAGACCCTGCGCGGCCCGCGGGGAGGCTTCATCCTGGCCCGGGAGCGCTTCGGGTCCCTCATTGATAAGACCATCTTTCCCGGGATCCAGGGCGGCCCCCACATGAACATCATCGCGGCCAAGGCCGTGTGTTTCCAGGAGGCCCTGGCGCCGGAATTTAAGACCTACCAGCAGCAGGTGGTGGCCAACGCCCGGCGCCTGGCCGAGGTCCTTTCCGCGGAGGGGTTCCGCCTGGTTTCCGGGGGGACGGACAACCACCTCATTCTGGTGGACCTTACCCCTCAGGGGCTTACCGGGGCCGAGGCCGAGGAGGCGCTTTCCCGGGCGGGCATCACGGTGAACAAGAACGCCATTCCCTTTGATCCCAAACCCCCGAAGATCACCAGCGGCATCCGCATCGGCACCCCGGCGGTGACCAGCCGCGGCATGCGCGAGCCCGAGATGGAGAGAATCGGGGAGTGGATGGCCGCGGTGCTGAAGGATCCCCAAAACGAAGGGCTTATCCGCGAGATCCGGGAGAAGGTCGGAAGACTCTGTGCTGAATTTCCGGTCTATGCGGATCTCGGTTTATGAAGCGTCCCCCCTGGCAGGAATATTTCATGCTGCTCGCCAAGATGGTGGCCCTGCGCTCGGGGTGCAACTCCCGGCCCTCCGGGGCGGTGATCGTCAAGGATAAGAGGATTCTCGCCACCGGTTATAACGGCCCCATGCCCGGGGCCTGGCACTGCACCGACCGCGGGCCGGGGTACTGTTTCCGCCGGGAAAAGGGTATTCCGGACATTGACAAATACAATTTCTGTCGGGCCACCCATGCCGAGGCCAACGCCATCGCCCAGGCGGCCCGTTTCGGGATTTCGGTGGAGGGGGCGGAGCTCTACTGCACCCTTGCCCCCTGCTACGTGTGTCTGAAACTCATCGCCTCGGCCGGAATCCGTGCGGTCTATTACGAATACGACTACGAGAGCCGGGACTTTGAGCGGGATCGCTTCTGGCGCGAAGCCATCGCAGAGGCCGGGCTTGAGGAGTTCCGGCAGGTCACGGTCTCGGAGGAAACGCTTAAGGGCCTCTCCGAAATCCTCCCCTATCCCACCTCCAGGCGTCGCCTGAAACCCACGGAGTTCCTTACGGTCTTTGAGGAAGGGGGACGCTATAAGGTTTCACATCCGGAGGCTCTGCTTAATCAACTTCGCTACCAGGCCAGGCTCTCCCCCAGACTGGAGGAGGTCACCTTTGAGGTGGATTCTCCGGGAGATTTCGAAGAGGACTTTTCCGGGGAGATCATATTCCCTCACCCCGGAGAGACCCTGCCCATCTCGGTGGGAGGGTATACCGGTTCCTTTACTCTGAGCCCGGAAGGGCGCTTTCATCTGGCCTTTGATCGAATGGATCTCCCGGGGCTCAGGAAAGTTCTCGGTCTGGCGGCCTCACTGGCCCGGGAGATGGAAAATCTAACCGAACCTTTCCTGGCTCTGCACCTTAAAACCCTTGACCTCGGTGAGGAATAAGCTATATTTTTGATTTAGCGGCTGGGGGGTCGTCTAATCGGCAGGACAGTGGGCTCTGGACCCACCGGTCTAGGTTCGAATCCTAGCCCCCCAGCCAGTTTTTTTCAGTAAACCAGGACTCTCTCGCTTTCCCAGATCAGGCGGTGGAAGACCTTGCGTCCGGCGGGGATGACCTTTTCGGACTGCACACCGTGCATCCGTAGGGCCTTCTTTCATCCGTAAAGCTGCCCGCCATTTTTGAGAAAAGTCTCAAGCTTTTGGGCCACATCCAGGGGTTCGTTTCCCATCTTAAGCATCTCCACACCTTCTCCCGTAAGATAAATGCGGACCGTATCCCCCTGGGAAAGGGCGAAGTTCGCCAGCCGGAGGGCCTGCCAGACGGTCTCCGTCTCGTTTTCGGTGATGATGAGAAGCAGACTACGGGACTTGGCCGCCCACCCCCGGGCCGTAAAAAGGAAGAAGATCAGAAAAAGGAGCATAAGGATCCATTTTCCCCGCATATTACCCTCCTTTCCTCCCCTTGTCGGGGAGAAATAGATTTTAAAAGACCAGCACCTTATCCGCCTCTTTTATCAGTTCGTAAAGGTCTTTAAGGGTGGAGAGGGTGCAGAGTTCGGATTCTCCCTTATCCCGGAGTTTGAGACAGGTCCCGCAGGCCATGATCCTGCCCCCGGCGGAAAGGAAGTCCTCAAGCTGTTTGCGCACCGTAAAGGGCCCCTCGCTTATCTCCGGGGCCTCCACCCCTTCTCCCATAAGGAAGATCCGCACCTCGTCTCCGGCCTTAAGGGCGAAGTTGGCCAGCCGCACCGCATTCCAGGCCCTCTCCGCCTCCCGGGTGGCAATCACGATACCCAATTTCATGTTCCTTCCCCTTTTTATGTTTTTGGGGCCTCCGAAAGAGTTCACCCTTCCTT
>JALWCD010000228.1:3294-6273 GCA_027036915.1 Thermodesulfatator sp.
CCCTTCCTTCTCACCTTCCGGAGGAGGGGAATGTTATTCAGGACTCGCTTTTTATCTTTCATGTTCTTTCGGAGATCGTATAAAAATATAAAAATACATTTATTTCAAAGTCAAGAGGTGAGGAAATGATTCTCCAGGGGAGTCTGGAAGGGTTGAAGGCAGACCTGGGAAAGTTTTTATCGGGGGTCTTCTTTGGCCCTTTTTAAAAGATACCGGGCTCCCTCCGGAGAAAGGTGTAGTCTGCGGGCCAGCTCCGCGGCCGAAAGTCCGGGCTCCTCGGAAAGGAGTCTTCGGGCCTCCTCCGCGAGCTCATCAAGCCATTCCTCAAAGAGATACTTGAGATCCTCCGGCACCTCCTCGGGAAGGCTTTCTCTCTCTCCCACCGCGGAAACCATGCCTTTGCAGACCGAACGCGGGTCCACGCCCGCGTCAAAGCACTTGGCCAGTCAGTAATAGACCATGGAGGGGACCTTCCCCTCCTCGCCCCGGAAAAGCTCCAGGAAAAAGGCCTTCTGGTCCTCCTCGGAAAGAAGGTCGTAGATCTGGGAGAGCAAGAAAAAGAGAGCCTCTTTCATCTCCTGAAGAGTTGCTTCCCGGAAGAAACTTTTTAGCCTTTCTTTCATTCTTTTCCTCCCGCCAGGGATTGGGCCAGGGAGATCAATTCGAAAATTTGCGGATTTTTCAAGCGGTAAAAAACATAAGGTCCACTTTTTCGACTTGTAACCAGACCGGCCAGTTTGAGTTCCCTCAAATGGTGAGAGACCAGAGGCTGGGAGATCTCAAGCCTTGTTACCAATTCCCCTACCGAGATCTCTTTTTCTTTTAAGACGTAAAGAATTCGCAGGCGATTTTCATCTGCCAGGGTTTTAAAAAGATGGGTCAGGCGTTCGAAGTTCCTCTTTTCTTTCATAGTAAAATCTTTTATAACAAAAATTCCTGTTCTTGAGTGAGAGAGGTGTGTCTATGGGCGTGGTGAAAGATCTCGGCGAGCATTATCTGGCCCGAAATTACAGGCGGTTTCCGGTAGTCTTTGTGCGGGGAAAGGGGAGCCGGCTCTTTGACGAGGAGGGCCAGGAGTATCTTGACTTCTGTGCGGGAATCGCGGTCTGTGCCCTGGGGCATTGTCCGGATGAGGTGGTAAGGGCCATAAAGGAGCAGGCCGAAAGGCTCCTTCACGTTTCGAATCTTTACTGGACCGAGCCTCAGGCCCGCCTGGCGCAGGTCCTGGTGGAGAACTCCTTTGCCGAGCGGGTCTTCTTTTGCAACTCCGGGGCCGAGGCCGTGGAGACGGCCTTAAAGCTTGCCCGCAGATGGGCCTATCTCCGGCACGGCCCGGATAAGACTGGGATTGTGGCCCTCGAAAACTCCTTTCACGGCCGAACCTACGGGGCCCTTTCGGTCACCGGTCAGCCGGCCTACTGGGAGGGCTTCAAACCCCTGGTTCCGGATGTGTTCCATGTGCCCGCAAACGACCTTTCCGCCCTGCGGGCCGCGGTCAACGAGCGAACCTGCGCCGTAATCCTTGAGCCCATCCTGGGGGAGGGGGGCGTAATCCCGCTTAGCCGTGAGTTTATGGCCGAGGCCCGAAGGCTTTGCGATGAGGTCGGGGCCCTTCTCATTTTTGACGAAATTCAGACCGGAATCGGCCGCACGGGAAAGCTCTTTGCCTATGAGCTTTACGGGATCCTTCCAGATGTGCTGTGTCTGGCCAAGGGGCTTGCCGGGGGCCTTCCCCTGGGGGCGGTGCTTGCCCGGGAGGAGGTCATGTCGGCTCTTACCCCGGGATCTCACGCCTCAACCTTTGGAGGAAACCCGGTCTCCTGTGCCGCGGCCCTTTCCGTGCTTGAAAGGGTGCTTTCGCCGGGATTCCTTGACGAGGTGCGCTTGAAGGGCGAGGCCCTGAGGAAGGGACTTCTTTCCCTGGTTGAGGAGTTTCCGGAAAAGTTAAAAGGGGTGCGGGGTGCGGGGTTGTTGCTCGCCCTTGAGACCCGGATTCCGGCGGGAGAGCTCTGCGAGGCCCTCTTTTCGCGCCGCATCCTTACCACCGCTCCGAAACCCGATGCCCTGCGCCTGACCCCGCCCCTTACCGTGGCCTACCGGGAAATAGACGCCCTTCTTTCAGTTCTGAGGGAACTCCTCTCCGGCTAAAAGCCCCTCAGGAAGAAGGATCCGGGGGCACGAAAAGGGCGGATTATAAAAGTGGATTTTGTGGCTTGACATACTCTATATGTGCTGTTAATGTAAAAGAGTAAAATTTACAAAAAGGAGTAAGGTCATGAATTTTGAAGGGGCCTGGATTTGTTCCACCAGCAACTGTGGCTACATGTATGTACCGGCCAAGGGGGACCGGAAGAGGAAGATCCCTCCAGGGACCCCCTTTGAGGAGCTTCCCGAGGACTGGCGGTGTCCGGTCTGCGGGGCCAGCAAAAAGGCCTTTCGCCCGATGGGCGAAATGGAGAAAGGAGGTGAGAAATAATGCGTATTGAGATCGAAGGACAGGTGGTCTATTTTCGGCCGGAAAACGAAAGGGAAGCCCAGGAGCTTGATCGCCTCTGGAAGGTGCTTACGGTTTGCGAGGGAGAGAACCGCCGGATACAACCCATGGGCATCTACACCCCAGGGGCCACGGAGGCCGCGCAGTTTTTCATCGAGGGGGTGAAACCCGCGGTAAGTCCGGAGAAAACCGTGCGCTACGTGTGCATGGTCTGCAACCGTATGGAGGAGCATCCGGCGGGAAAGGCTCCCATCTGCTGCGGAAAACCCATGATTCTCATGGACTAAGGGGGAGGGGATGAAGCTCAAGCACCGGGAGCGGGCCGACACGCAGAGGGCGGCCGAGGTCCTGCGGGAGCTGGCCTCGGCCCTTGAGGCCGGACGCTTTGAGTTCGGAGACCGAAGTCTTACCCTCCCCGGGGCCGAGGCCGAACTCACCCTCAAGGTGGAAATGGAGGAAGACGAGCTGGAGCTCAAGGTGGAGCT
>JALWCD010000229.1 GCA_027036915.1 Thermodesulfatator sp.
CGTGGTGCCTCCGCCGAAATCGATGAGGGCCTTACCTTCGGACAGGCGGCCAGGTCCGAAGGACTGGGGGCCCTCTTCTTTTCTGCCCGGGCCCGGAGAAGGGCCGTTCCGGTCTTCCTGGGGCTATTCTTTCTTCTCTTCTGGTATTTTCCCCTGGCCACCCTCTTTATCTTTCTGGGGCTATGGGCCACTACGGTTTCTTTTAGAAGGATTTTCGGGGGTCTTACCGGGGATCACCTGGGGGCCCTCTGCGAACTGGGGGAGTTTCTTTTCCTTTTCGGGATTTTGGTCTAAACTAAAAACATGCGGCGCATCCTGGTGGTGCCCATGGGCCGGGTCTTCGGGCCCTGGCTGGAGCGTTTTCTGCAGGAACTTTCCGATTTCTGGCGGGCACAGGTGGAACTCACCCAGCCGGTCTCTCCTCCGGCCGCGGCCTTCCATCCCCGGTTGCGCAAGTTTTTTGCCCCTTACCTGGCCGATTTTCTGCGCTCCCTTTCCCGGGAGGTGGATTTCGTCCTGGGGGTTTGCGGGGAGGAGCTTTATTCCCCGCGCAGTCCGATGGTCTTTACGGAGATCAGCTTTTCGGCCCGTTCGGCCCTGGTTTCGGCCCGGAATCTCCAGGAGTTTCTTTTCGGGCCGGAGCCCGAAAGCCTTTTCGTGGATCGGCTGCGAAAGGAGGCCATTCGGGCCCTGGGGCATCTCCTGGGGCTCGGCTCCTGTCCCAATCCCAGATGCGTGATGCATCCGCCCTCCTCCCTTATGGAGCTCGATCTTAAGGGCACGGAGTTTTGTCCGGAATGTCAGATGCGGCTCAGGCTGGTTCAGGTCCTGCGCGGGGAGGTCAGGTTTCCCTCTTGATCGGGGTCTTCGATTCCGGCATAGGCGGGCTTACGGTCCTCAAAGAGCTAGTCGAACGTCTGCCGGGTTATCGTTTTATCTATTTCGGGGATACCGCCCGCACGCCTTACGGCACCAAAAGCCCCGAGACCATCATCCGTTACGCCATAGAGGATACGGAGTTTCTTCTGCGACACGGGGCCCGGATCGTGGTGGTGGCCTGTCATTCGGCCTCCTCCGTGGCCACCGAGGCCCTCAAGGCCCGTTTTCCAGAGGTGCCCATCTTTGAGGTGGTCACCCCCTCGGTGCGGAAGGCCCTGGCGGTTACCCGGCGCAAGGTTATCGGGGTCATCGGCACCCGGGCCACCATCGAAAGCGGAATCTATGAACGTCTGCTCAGGGCCCGGGATCCGGAGGTCAGGGTCTACGGACGGGCCTGCCCGCTGCTGGTGCCTCTGGTGGAGGAGGGCTGGCTCAAGAAACCCGAGACCCGCATGATCGTGAAGAAATGTCTCCTTCCCCTCAAGATGCGGGGCGTGGATACCTTGGTGCTGGGCTGCACCCACTATCCGGTGCTAAAGAGGGTCATTCAGGCCAAGGCCGGCCGACGCGTCACTCTGGTGGATCCCGCGGAGGAGCTGGCCGAGGAGGTCAGGGCCTACGTGGAGAGTCACGAGGCCTTGCCCCTTGAAAAGGACGGGGAACCTCTTATTTTCGTTTCGGATCTCACGCCGGCCTTCGAACGGGTTGCCCGGATTTTTCTGGGCCGGCAGGTCAAACTGCTTAAGGCCGAGGACGCGCCCTCATGAAACGGATCATACTGGGCACCGCGGGCCACGTGGATCATGGGAAGACCACCCTGGTCAAGGCCCTGACCGGGGTGGACACCGATCGCCTTAAGGAGGAAAAGGAACGGGGGATCACCATCGAGCTGGGGTTCGCCCGGCTGGATCTACCCTCCGGGCACCGGATCGGGATCGTGGATGTCCCGGGACACGAACGTTTCGTGCGCACCATGGTGGCCGGGGCCGCGGGGGTGGATCTGGTGGCCCTGGTGATCGCGGCCGACGAGGGGGTAAGACCCCAGACCCGCGAACACCTTGAAATCTGTGAACTGCTGGGGGTGAAAACCGGACTGGTCATCCTGACCAAGAAGGATCTGGTGGATGAGGAGTGGCTGGAGCTGGTTCAGGAAGAGGTCCGCGAGGCCCTGAAAGGGACTTTCCTGGAGGCCGCACCCATGGTGGCGGTCTCCGCGGTCACCGGAGAAGGACTTTCCGAGCTGGTGCAGGTTCTGGATGAGCTGGTGCGGAAAATCCCAGATCGTTCGCTTGAGGGCCCCTTTCGGCTTCCAGTGGACCGGGTCTTTACCGTGAAGGGATTCGGCACGGTGGTCACGGGTACGGCCCTTTCCGGCCGTCTCGAGATGGGCCAGGAGGTGGAGGTCTATCCCAAAGGGGTCCGGGCCAGAGTGCGGCGCATTCAGAGCCACGGAGAAGAGAGGGAGGAGGCCCTGGCCGGGATGCGTACGGCCCTTAACCTCCAGGGGGTGGAAAAGGAGGAGGTGGGGAGAGGGGATGTGGTGGCGGAACCGGGTGTGCTCCGGCCTTCGCAGGTCCTGGATCTCGAACTCCTCTACCTCCGGAGTGCTCCCCGGCCCCTCAAGAACCTGGAGAAGGTCCACTTCCATCTCGGAACGGCTGACATTATGGGAGAGATAGTCCTTTTCGGGAAAGACCGACTTGAGCCCGGGGAAAAAGACGTGGTGCAGATCCGACTTTCCGAACCGGTGGTCTGCCTGCGGGGAGATCGGTTTGTCATCCGGGCCGGAAGCCCCCTGGTGACGGTGGGAGGGGGAAGGGTGCTCAACCCCCTGGCCCGCCGGAGAAAGCGCACCAAGCCCTGGGAACGCCAGGAACTGGAGACCCTGGCGCGGGGCGGTCCGGCGGAGACCCTGCTCTATCATCTGGATAAGGCTCAGGAGGCCGGGGTGAAGGCCGCCCTTCTCCGTTTCAAGGTCTCGGTTTTCGGGGAGGCCTGGGAGAGACTGCTCGCTGAACTCGACCGGGAGATCGTGAGGGTCTCCGGGGAGGACGAGGAGATCCTGGTCAGCCGGAAGGCCTTTGAGGCTTTTAAACAGGAGATCCTTGAGGCCTTATCCAAGTTCCACGAACGCTTTCCCCTGAAACCCGGTCTTACCAAGGAGGAACTTCGGGCCCGGGTTTCGGATCGGGCGCCGCTTCGGATCTTTGAGGCCGCTATGGCCGAGCTGATTTCCGAGAGTAAACTTGCGACCGAAAAGGAATTCCTGCGGCTGGCCACCCACCGCCCGGTTCTCCCGGAGGAGGCCGAGGCCCTCAAACGGGAGATAGAGACCCTTTTCCTTCGGGCCGGTTTCACCCCTCCGGATCCGGAAGAGGCCCTCTCCCGTTTTCGCGATCGCCCGAGGCTGGCCCTGGACATGTTCGAGGTCCTGGTGCAGGAAGGGGCCCTGGTGCGGCTTTCCGAAAAACTCTATTTCCATCGCAGGACCCTGGAGAAGGCTCGCAGACTGGTGGTGGACTATCTCCAGAAACACGGAGAAATGGGCGTGGGGGACTTTCGCCGGCTTACCGGAGGGGCCTCCCGGAAGTATCTCATCCCGCTTCTGGAGTATCTCGACCGGGAAAAGGTCACCATCCGGGTGGGAGACAGGCGGATCCTCCGCAAGGGGGCCAGAACCTAAAGACCGTAGATCTCCTTTACGCTTCGGGCCTCTTTCTCAAAGGCTTCGAATTCCTCAAGTTCGATCAGGGTCTCAAGCCGCCAGAGGGCCAGGGCGATCTTGAGGCGCTTTTCAGGGGGGAGTTTCTCGCGCCGGGCGGCAAACGCCTGACGGAGTTTTTGCAGGGCCTTTAAAGCAGCTTCCTTTCGGGCCCTCCGGCGCTGACGGGTCTCCTTAAGGGCCTTCTCCCCAAGTTTCCGGATCTTCTCGAAGTAGCTTCGGGCCCAGTCATAATGTCCGGTGCGATAGTATTTTTCAGCTCTTTCCCATTTCTTCTTTATCCTGGAGAAGAGGTCCGGTGCATAACGATCGACCCTTTCTGCCTCCAGCTTTTCGATCAGGGCCCGGGTCTCCAGATACTCCTTTTCCGGGGGAGCGGGAGGTTCTATGAAACGTCCGATGAGGGGCAGTTTCGAAAGCCGATACCGGGCGTACGGGGAAAGTTCCGGCCAGGAGAATTTGGGGAAGGAAAAGGCCAGACTGGTACCGAGGGTTAGAAGGATGAGGACGATGAGGCCGCGGTTTTGGGGTCTCATGTCTTCTGTTATAGTAAAAAAACTCCCAGAAGGGTAGGAGAGGGCGTATGAAAACGCTTCTCAAGGGTCTGGTTCTGGTATTGCTTCTGGCCCTCTGCGGGGCCGGGGTCTTCGTCTTCCTGATCAAACTCGAGAGCGAGGCCCCGAAGGTGGCCGTGGAAGGGCTCCCGGAACTGGCCGGCCGCAAACTGCATTTTACCGTGCGGGTCAGCGACCGACGTTCCGGTCTCCGGAGCCTCAAAGTCTACCTCCTCCAGGGAAAAAAGAGGGTGTCCCTCGGGGAGGAGACCTATCCCGTATCCTTCCTCAAGGGCTCCGAGGTGCACGAGAGAGTCCTTTCTTTTGATATATCTCCGGTGGAGAAAGGTTTTGCCGAAGGCCCGGCCACCCTTCTGATCGAGGCCAGGGACGCTTCCTGGCGCAATCGCCTCCAGGGTAACCTGAGCCGGCAAAAATTGAACTTTACCCTGGATCTCACCCCGCCCAGAATAACCCTTCTTTCCCGCACGATCTATATCGCCCGCGGGGGTTCGGCCCTGGTCCTTTACCGGGTGGGGGAAGAGACCCGGCGCACTGGGGTTTATCTCAACCGGTATTTCTTTCGGGGGTATCCCCTGAAGGAGGGAGTCTACGCGGCCCTGGTGGGGCTTCCGGTCACGGAGATTCAGGTCAAGCGATTTTTTGTCTGGGCGGAGGATGCTGCCGGAAACCGTCTGGAGATCCCGGTAAGTTATTACCTTCAAAAACGGAGGTACCCCCGGGTTAAGATGCGTTTGAGCGACCGGTTTCTCAGTTTCAAGATGCCGGAGTTCCTGGCCCGCTATCCCGAGGCGGAAAAGGGCGATCTCCTTGAGACCTTTCTCTGGGTGAACGAGACCCTGCGCCGTCGGAACAATCAGGCCATTGCCGAGCTCACCTCCCGGCCCTCTCAGGTACCCTTTACCCTCACTGGGGCCATGAAGGCCCTGCCTCGGGCGGCCAAGAGATCCGGTTTCGGGGAACATCGCTCTTATTACTACCGGGGACGCAAGGTTTCCGAGGCCTGGCACCTGGGGCTCGATCTGGCCTCGGTGGCCCGAAGTCCGGTTCCGGCCGCGGCTCCGGGGCGGGTGGTCTTTGCGGATTATCTCGGTATCTACGGAAACACCGTGATCCTGGATCACGGACTGGGGCTTTACACCCTTTATTCCCACCTGGCCGGGGTCGAAGTCCGGGTGGGACAGGAGGTTTCGACCGGGGAGATCATCGGCCATACCGACACCACCGGGCTGGCCGGCGGGGATCATCTGCATTTTTCGGTCCTGGTGCAGGGAGTTTTTGTGACGCCCATCGAGTGGCTGGATCCTCGCTGGGTGAAAAACAGGATTCTTGCGCCCCTAGAGGCCTACCGTTAGCCCTCCACCCATTTGACCCGGCAGGGCAGGCCGAAGAATTCGAAAAAGGCCCTTTCGAAACGGTGGGCCTCCTCGTGGAGCTCCACGATGCTCGGACGGAAGAGTTCGTTGGTCATAACGATCTCCACCAGGAGCTCGCTTTCGGGCTCCTCTCCCACGACTTTCAGGGTGTATCGGGGTTTGCAGCCGTAGGTCTTCTCTAAAAGACCTTCGAGCACCGCCCGGGGGACCTTGATCCCCCGAAAGGAAAGGACCCGGCCGCTGCCGGCTTCGATGGCCAGCAGCCTCGGGGTGGTCCTTCCGCAGGCACAGGGCTCCCAGGTGATTTTAACCCGATCTCCGGTCAGGAAGCGCAGCAGGGGGTTGGCCCTGACCCTGAGGGTGGTCAGGACCAGTTCGCCTTCCGGGCTGTAGTTTCCGGTTTCGGGGTCGATCACCTCGGGGAAGAGGTAATCGGTGGCCAGATGAAGCCCCTCCCGGGCCCCGCATTCGTAAGCCATTCCCGGCCCCAGGACTTCCGCTATGCCGTATCCCAGCCGGGTCTCGGCGCCGAAGAATTCCTCCAGGAGGGCCCTTTCACTCGGCCGTATCCCCTCGCCCACCAGGATGAGGAGACGGAGACTCTCCGGGAGGGAAAGCCCCCGTTTTTCGCAAACCTTGAGATAGCGCAGGGCGAGCGATGGGGTGGTGACCAGCACTGAGGCCCGGAAGTCTTTCAGGATGCGCAGGCTGACCTCCGGGGTCCTCGGGGCCGGGGGGATGACCGCCGCGCCCACGGTCTCCGCGGCCTCCCGGATCTCCTCTATCCAGGCCCCCATGCCCGGCTCAAGGGCGATAAAGAGGATATCCTCGGCCCTGAGACCGCAGGTCGTAAGAAACCGCACGCAGAGCTTTTTGAGGTTTTCCACGTCCTGAAGAGTATAGCCCTTGACGATGGGGTTGGGCCACCAGGGAAAGGCCCGCAGCCTTACGATGTCTCGCAGAGGCACGGCAAAGAGTTCGTAGGGATAATGGGCCGAAAGATCCTCCCGGGTGGTGGTGGGAAAACGGGCCAGATCTTCCGGGGCCTTGAGGTCTTCCGGGAGGAGATTTCGCTTCTCAAAGCACTCCCGATAAAAAGGCACCCTCTGGTAGACCCGGTTGAGGGTGCTCTGAAGGAGTTCCGTGTGCCACTGACGCCAGTCCTCCGGGCTCAGGTATTCCAGGTTCTCGGTATTCATGGGGCCCCCCTTCCCTCGGTAAATTCTCGGTAATCCTTGCCCAGATAGGCCCTCTTTACCTCCTCGTCGTGAAGGAGTTCCTGAGCCGGCCCCTGGAGGGTGATCCGGCCGGTCTCAAGCACGTAGGCCCGGTGGGCGATGGTCAGGGCCTTGCGGGCGTTCTGCTCCACCAGAAGTACAGTCAAGCCGCTTTCGTTCAGTTGCCGGATGGTTCTCATGATGAGGTCCACGATCCTGGGGGCCAGACCCAGAGAGGGTTCGTCCAAGAGGAGAAGTCTCGGGCGAGCCATGAAGGCCCGGCCCAGGGCCAGCATTTGTTGCTCTCCACCGGAAAGGGTGCCGGCCTTCTGCCGGCGTCTCTCTTTAAGGCGAGGAAAAAGCTCGTAGACCCGTTCCAGGTCGGCCAGGACGGCCTTTTTGCCCTCCCGGCCGAAGCGGTGATAGGCCCCCAGGATCAGGTTCTCCTCCACCGTGAGGGGATAAAAGATCTGTCGTCCCTCCGGCACCAGGCTCAGCCCCATTTTTACCAGTTTCTGGGGAGGCCAGCCGGTGATATCCTGGCCTTCAAAAAGAATCTGACCCCTGGTGGGCCGGTTGAGACCGATGAGGGTGAGAAGCAGACTGGTCTTGCCGGCGCCGTTGCTCCCCAGGAGACACACGATTTCTCCGGCCCGGACGTGGAGGGAGATTCCCCTCAGGACATTGAGCTTGCCGTAGGAAAGATAAAGGTTGCGAACCTCAAGCATAGCTTCACCCTTCCCCTAAGTATACCTGAATTACCCGGGGGTCCTTCTGGATTTCGGCGGGCGGGCCCTGAGCGATCTTCTGCCCCTGATCAAGCACGATGACCTCCTCGGCCAGTCCCATGAGGAGATTAAGGTCGTGTTCCACCCAGAAAATGGTAAGGCCTTCCCGGGGGAGTTCGGCCAGGGTCCGGGCCAGGTCCTCCTTTTCCCGGGGGTCGAGACCGGAGGCGGCCTCGTCCAGCAGCAGGAGCTTGGGGTGCAGGGCCAGGGCCCGGGCCAGCTCCAGATAACGGAGTTTCCCCAGGGGAAGCTCTCCGGCCTCGCGATGGGCCTCGTCAGCCAGAAAGAACCTTTCGAGATAGTGAAGGGCCTCCTCCCGGGCGGCCCTTTCCCGGCGGAAGAATTCCGGGGTTCGCAGGAGAGAACTGATCCTTCCGGGGCGTTTTCTCTGATAGACCGCCAGAAGCACGTTTTCCAGGACCGTAAGATGGGCGAAGACCTGCGGGGTTTGGAAGGTGCGGGCCAGCCCCAGACGGGCCACCGTTTCCGCGCTCAGGCCCTCCAGGTGGTGACCCTCGAAGATGATCTCCCCCTTATCGGGTTTAAGGTGGCCGGAGATGAGATTGAAAGTGGTGGATTTGCCCGAGCCGTTGGGCCCTATGAGGGCCGAAATGGTTCCCCTGGGGATCCTGAAGGAGAGGTCTTTTACCGCCTGAAGGGCCCCGAATCTCCTGGCGAGCCCCCGTACTTCCAGGATGTGCGCCATGGGCCTATACAAACCAGAAAAAAGCCCACTTTACAAGACTTCTTAAGGCCTTCGAGGCCGCCGGTTTTCCTTCAGGATATTATAAATTCCATAAAACTGAAAGTAATAATTTCCAAACAGGAAAAATTTCAAACTTTTATGTCTTGAGATTACCGAAAATTTTATAAATTGGTTGGTTAGGATGGCCTGAGATTGAAATAAGAGGTTCAGAGGATGTTAAAAATCCGTATAATCGACCTTGCAAAATTTCAAAGAGAGGAGTAAAAGGGGGCCATGTTCAAGCCGGAAGACCTGCGCGCCGTGGCCGAGGCCTTTCTTTACCCCGAGGATCCTTCTTTTCCGGGGATGACTTCTTATCTGGCTGCTCTGGCGCGTCAGCTGGGCTTGAAGGTCGAGGGAGACTTCATGGTCTCCGATCTCGAAGACCTCAAGGTGGAATATACCCGTCTTTTCATCACTTCTCCCCATCGTACGCCGGCGCCTCCTTACGCTTCGGTTTATCTTTCGAGCGATCGCCGTCTCAAAGGGGAGGGCTACGATCAGGCCCTGGCTTTTTATCGGGAGGCCGGATATCAGCCGGTGGAGGAGGGGGAACTTGCGGATCACGTGGCCTACGAACTCTCCTTTATGGCCCTTCTTCTGGAGGAGGGGCGCCGGGATCTTTTAAAGAGGTTTCTTGAGGAACATTTTTTGAAGTGGTATCCCCGGTTTCTCACGGCCCTTAAGCAGGCTCAACCCCGGCCCTTTTATCGGGCGCTGGGAGATCTGGTTTTAAGCCTTACAAATAGATTGCGGGAGGAGGTTGCGCATGAAAAGGAGAGATTTTCTTAAACTTTCGGCGGGGGCCTCGCTGGCTCTGGCCGGTCTGAAGCTCCGCTCCGAGGGGCTTTTCACCAAGGCCTACGCACACTGTGCCTCAGGAAAGGAGCTTCCCGGAAGCCTGGGAGCCAGAGAGGTAACCTCGGTCTGTGAGATGTGTTTCTGGCGGTGTCCCATCGTGGCCAAGGTCAAGGGCGGGAAGGTGGTCAAGATTGAGGGCAACCCCAAGAGTCCCACCAACGGTCGGGGAGACAAGGCCCGGGTCTGTGCCCGGGGCAACTCCGGGGTCAAGCTTCTCTATGATCCCGACCGGGTTCTTCATCCTTTAAAGAGGGTGGGGGAACGGGGAGAAGGAAAGTTTGTAAAGATCTCCTGGGATGAGGCCCTGGACGAGGTGGCCCATAATCTCAAAAAGGTCAGGGACAAATATGGTCCTCACGCCCTGGCCTACTTCGATCACGGAGCCTCTGCTGAGCCCCTCCGGGAGGTCTTCAAGGCCCTGGGGACCGAGAATTATTCCAATGAGCCGGCCTTTTTCCAGTGCGTGGGGCCGGTGGCCATAGCCTATATTTCGGCCCTGGGTTACCTCACCTCGGGGACCATGCAGTACACCGACATGGCCAACGCCAAGGCCATGTTGCTCGTGGGCTCGCACATCGGTGAAAACGTGCATGTGTCACACGTGATGGACTTCGTGGAGGGGCTCTCCAAGGGGGCCAGGCTGGTGGTGGTGGATCCCCGCTTTTCGGTGGCCGCGGGCAAGGCCGACATCTGGCTACCCATTCGTCCGGGCACGGACACCGCGCTGCTTCTGGCCTGGATCAACTACGTCATCAAACACAAGCTCTACGATCAGGAGTTCGTCTCCAAGTATTGCGAGGGTTTTGAGGCCGTAAAGAAGGCCGTGAAGGACTGGACGCTTGAGCGGGCGGCCCGGATCTGCGATCTGCCCAGGGACAAGATGGAGGAGGCCATCAAGATCCTGGCTGAAGCCCGTCCGCACGTTCTCATTCATCCCGGGCGGCACTCCACCTGGTACGGCAAGGGCGATGTTTATCGGCACCAGGCCCTGGCCATTCTGGCGGCCCTCTTCGGAGCCATAGGGACCCCCGGCGGTCTCTATTTCCCCACGCCCATCTCCCTCGGCCATGTGCATTCGGTAAAAGAGGTCGAGCCCAGGGAGTCCGACGAGCCCCTTAAAGACAAATACCCCTTTTCCGGGCCGTTGCCCGGAAATCCCACCCATGAGATCATCCAGGCCACCCTTACGGGAGAACCCTATCCCATTCGGGCCTGGGGAATCTGCGGGGTGAACATCCTGCAGACCATTCCGAATCCCTATCAAACCATGGAGGCCATCCGGAAGCTGGATTTCATCTTCTCCTTTGAGATGTATCCCACCGAGACCGCCCTCTGGTCGGACATTGTGCTTCCCGATACGGTCTATCTTGAGCGCTATGACGACGTTTACACCTACGACGGGCTTCCCGAGTGTTACGTCACGGTCCGTCAGCCGGCGGTCGAGCCGTTAGGCGAGGCCCGTTCGCCCTTCTGGGTGGCCAGGGAACTGGCCAAACGCCTGGGGCTTGACATCTTCCATGCCGAATCCGAGGTGGAGATCATAAACGAAAAGCTGAAGGGCCTTGGGCTCACGCTTGAGGAGCTCAATAAGCAGGGCGGTCTGGTGGTTCTTCCGGCCAAGGCGGCCTATGATCGGGAGAACTTCAGGAACATCTTCGGGGAGAAGGGCTTTAAAGTGCAGCTGGCCATCGAGGACTTTGCGGACGAGGATTTTTCGCCGGTTCCGGTCTTCGAGCCCACCCCGGCTCCGCCCAAAGGGTTCGCGCGTCTCATTTACGGCCGGGTGCCGGTCCACACCTTCAGTCGGACCATGAACAACGAATGGCTCCACCATGAGTGGCCGGAGAACCAGGCCTGGATCAACGACGAGGTGGCGGCCAGGCTTGGAATTAAGGACGGGGACGAGATCGTGCTCGAGAACCAGGACGGCAAGCGTTCCTTCCCGGTCAAGGCCAAGGTTACCCCTGGTATCCGTCCGGACTGCATCTATCTACCCCATGGTTTCGGGAGCCTTTCTCAGAAGCTCTCCCGGGCCTACAAGAAGGGGGCGAGCGACCAGTTCCTCATCACCCATTACGTGCAGGACCCCTTCATGGGGGCCTCGAGCCACCGTACGAGCTTTGTGCGCATCGTGAAGGACGGCAAGGTCCTCAATATCCCTGAGCTTCGCCCGGTCCCGCCCGAGATTCCGCGGTTCGAGCTGGCGGCGGCGAGCGTGCAGAGTACCTGCGGCCTTAAAAAGAGGAAAAAGAAATCTCGCCGCAAGGCTAGACCGATTGAGGGTTGCTAAAAAGTTTGCGTTAAAGGAGGTCGAAAATGAAACAACAATGGGCCATGGTCATAGATTTAGATCGATGTGTGGGGTGCCATGCGTGTGCGGTGGCCTGCCGGGCGGAATGGCAGGTGCCGGTCAATCCCGATTATGACGGCTATTCCTTTATCGACGATTATGACAAATGGCTGGAGACGGTTTCGGCCGAAGGCGGGGACTATCGCCGGAACTGGGTCCTGCGCCTGGGGCCGGAGCGGACCAGCAAGGGAGAGATCGCCTTCACCTTCTTCCCCGGGCTGTGTAACCACTGTGATCGTCCGGTGTGCGTGGATGTCTGTCCGGTAGATCCCGAGGAGCGGACCTTCAAGTGCCATAAGACCGGAAAGACCGTGACCATGGAGATTAAGGCCACCTACAAGGAGCCTTTTACGGGCGCGGTCCTCATCGACAAGGAGCGCTGCATCGGCTGCGGCAACTGCGTGGAGGCCTGCCCTTACAAGGCCCGCTACCTCAACGATACCCTTGACGAGCCCAAGGCCGACAAATGCACCTTCTGTTACGAGCGGGTGACCCGGGGGGAACTTCCGGCCTGCGTGAAGACCTGCATCGCGGATGCCCGGATCTTCGGTGATCTGTCCGACCCCAATTCGGAGGTCTCAAAGCTTGTGCGGAGCGGAAAGGCCCGGCCTCTGGAGTCGAAGGTGGTAAAGATCGGCCCCAACGTTTACTTCATGGGCAAGGAAAAGAACCTGGAGCTTCTTTTCAAACACTTTGCGCCGCGCAAACGCACCTGGGAAGAAGTGGAGGTCAGGGCCCGCAGCCGCCGCGGTATCCTCAAACTGGCCCTAAGAAAACTCCCCAAACTGGGCTAGTCCCCCCTCTTTCCTAAGGTCGTCTTCCGGGGGAGGCCTTATCGGTCTCCCCCCTTTCTTTTAAAGACCTCCGCCATAATTTGATTTCCCCTTCTTTTGCATAATGGGGGAGGAGAAATTTCACAGGGCCCTTCTTCAGGGTCTGCTCCTAAGTATACAAGATATTGTATTATTGTGCTAATTGACACCCTGTATCCTGTGGGTATAATCACCAGAAAAACTTACGAAACGAGGAGGCGGGATGGAGCCCTTGGTCAGAAAACGCGACGGTAAATTCCAGCCCTTCAATCGTCACCGTATTGTGCGGGCGGTTTTCAAGGCCCTGCGGGCAGTAGGCCAAAAGGATAAAGCCGCGGCGGAAAAGGTGGCGGATGCGGTGGCGGTAAAACTTTATCGTCAGTACTTCAAACACGGGGGGGTGCCTCACGTAGAGCAGATTCAGGATCTGGTGGAAAAGACCCTCATGGAACTCGGTTTTTCCGAGGCGGCCAAGGCTTACATCCTCTATCGGGAGAAGCGCCGCGAAGCCCGGGAGCTGGGGAAAGCCATCCTCGACGGAGTCAACCTTATCGAGGAGTACCTCACCCGGGAGGATTGGCGGGTGCAGGAAAACTCCAACATGAATTACAGCCTCCAGGGACTCAACTTTCACATCTCCTCCTCGGTGGTGGCCCGCTACTGGCTGAACAAGCTTTATCCGGCCCGGGTGGGGGAGGCCCACTTCGAGGGGGATTTCCACGTTCACGACCTGGGAGTGCTTGGTCCGTACTGTGTGGGGTGGGATCTTTATGATCTCTTGAGGCGGGGTTTCGGAGGGGTGCCGGGTAAGGTGGAATCCGCTCCACCCAAGCATTTCCGGAGCGCCCTGGGACAGGTGGTGAACTTTTTCTATACCCTGCAGGGGGAGGCCGCCGGGGCCCAGGCCTTCTCCAACTTCGACACCCTGCTTGCGCCTTTTGTGCGCTACGACCGGCTCTCTTACGAGGAGGTCAAGCAATGTCTTCAGGAATTCATCTTCAACGTCAACGTTCCCACCAGAGTGGGATTTCAATCGCTCGCCTGGCAGGAGCCGGTGGTGGTGCGCCGTGAGGGTCGGGTGGAGATCCTTCCTATCGGAGAGCTGGTGGACGAGGCCTTCCGGACCGAGGGACATCGGGCCTTACCTAACGTGGATGGCTACGGAAGGCCTTCTCACGATTCTTTTGCTCTTCCGGTAAAAGGGGAACTTGAGGTCCTTGGTTGGCGGAACGGACGCGCGGAGTGGCTTAAGGTCAAGGCTCTGGTGCGTCATCGCGTGCCTCATAAGCGTTTTGTGCGTATCCGTACTGGCCGCGGCGAAACCTTCATTTCTCCTGCCCATTCCCTTTTTGCCTTCGACCAAAAAGGGAATATCCGCCCGGTAAAACCCTCGGAGCTTGAGACCGCCCGTCCCAACGCCCGAATCACCGAAAAAAACCATGTGGTGGCCCTCTCGCGGGTTTCTTCCGGGTGCTTCCGGAATCTCAGGGAGCTTGATCTGGCGGAGATCATAAGAAAGCTTCCCTGTGAGGCCAGGTCCCGGATCTATGTTCATCTCAATCCCTCGGGATGGGAAAAGATAGAGAAGAATCTTGCCCGACGCCAGAAGAGTCTCAAACAGGCCCTTTATGAACTGGGGTATTTCGACCGCACCCTTTATTACGAGTGGCGGAAGAAGGGAGTGGCGCCTTTTTCCTTCTGGGAGCGTTACGGTGATCCGGAGGACGAGGTCTCCTTCAGTCTCCGGAACTATCCTGGAGAGCGGGTTTCCCGCAGGCTTTCTGGAGAGAAGCTTGAGGCCTTTCTCACCCTTCTGGCCTTTTACATTACCGAAGGCAAAGCCTCGGGGAGCAATCTCACCATTTCGCAGGCCGAAGAGAATGCGGAGGTAATCCGCAAAGCAGTGGAGACCCTGGAGGCCGGGGGGTTTGAAACTCATCATTCCGGGTGGTCTTCGGTCTCCCGAAAGCCCACCGAAAGGCGCGTGGCCGTAATTTCGGTGAAGGGGGTTCTTTCCTATCTTATCAAACAGACCGCGGGTTTTTCGGCCCGGGAAAAGCGTATTCCCTGGTATGTATTTGAGCTTGAGCCCCGTCTCCTGGAAAAATTTCTCTGGGCCC
The DNA here is from genome assembly GCA_027036915.1 of Thermodesulfatator sp. Classification (GTDB taxonomy): domain Bacteria; phylum Desulfobacterota; class Thermodesulfobacteria; order Thermodesulfobacteriales; family Thermodesulfobacteriaceae; genus Thermosulfurimonas_A. The sequence goes on from JALWCD010000229.1 coordinate 14,446, forward strand.
TGGTGGAGGGAGACGGCTATTATGACGCCGCACACCGGCGTTTTGGTTTCTTCTCCTGCTCGAAAAAACTTATGGCCGGGGTGAGTCTTATCCTCTGTCGGCTGGGCTACCATTTTGTGCTCTCGCGTAAGGATCCGCGTACCGGTGTTTACGGGCTTTTCTGGTATCCGGAACCGAAACGCGAGCCCCGAAGGGAAGGAGACTTTTGCGCGGTTCCGGTTTACGAAATTCGGGAGGAGGAGTATCCCTACGAGTGGGAATACGACCTTTCCGTGGACTGTGAGACCGAAAACTTCGTGGGCGGTGTGGGGGCCATTCTCTTTCACAATACCCCTTTCACCAACCTCACCTTTGACCTCAAGTGCCCCGAGACCCTGCGGAATCATCGGGTCATCGTGGGGGGTGTCGAACGCGAGGAGACCTACGCCGAATTTCAGGCGGAGATGGACCTGATCAACCGGGCCTTCTGCGAGCTTATGCTGGCCGGGGACGCCAAGGGGCGCATCTTCACCTTCCCCATACCTACTTACAACATCACCTGCGATTTCGACTACGATAATCCCAACCTCGAGCCCCTCTGGGAAATGACCCGCAAATACGGCATCCCTTATTTTGCCAATTTCGTGAACTCGGATATGCGCCCGGAGGATGCCCGCAGCATGTGCTGTCGCCTGCGGCTTGACAACCGCGAGCTTGAGAGGCGGGGCGGGGGGCTCTTCGGGGCCTCGCCGCTTACGGGATCCATCGGGGTGGTGACCATCAACCTGCCCCGCATCGCCTATCTTTCTACCTGTGAGGAGGAATTTTTTGAGCGGTTGAGCGAGCTCATGGAGCTGGCCAAGACCTCGCTGGAGATCAAACGCAAGGTCATCGAGGATTTCACCGAGCGCGGTCTTTATCCTTACTCCCGGGTCTATCTTAAGCCGGTCAAGGAGTGTTCCGGCCAGTACTGGCGCAACCACTTTTCCACCATCGGAATCATCGGCATGAACGAGGCCTGTCTCAACTTTCTGGGCGTGCCCATCTATCATCCCGAAGGCAAGGAGTGGGCCATCAAGGTCCTCAGGTTCATGCGGGAGAAACTCGCGGACTTCCAGGAGGAAACCGGAAATCTCTACAATCTGGAGGCCACCCCGGCCGAGGGAGCCAGCTATCGCCTGGCCCGACTGGACAAGAAAAAGTTTTCCCGTATAAAGACCGCGGGGACGGAGAAGGTTCCCTATTACACCAACTCCGTCCACCTTCCGGTGGGCTACACCGACGACATCTTTGAGATCCTGACCCATCAGGACGAACTCCAGGTCCTTTTTACCGGAGGGACGGTGGTCCATCTTTTTGTGGGGGAAGAGATCCCGGACATCACCATGGTGAAGGAGCTGGTCCGGGCCGTGGTGACCAATTTCCGGTTGCCCTATTTCTCCATCACCCCCACCTTCTCGGTCTGTCCGGTGCACGGGTATCTTCCGGGCAAACACGAGTTCTGCCCCTATCCCCATACCGAGGAGGATCTAGCGCGCTATGGGCGGGAGGTGGAGGTCACGCTTGAGAGTCTTAAGGGGCTTTCGTCCGGGGCCTATCAGGTAATAGAGGCCCCGGCTGAAAATCACATTTCTTCCGGCAAGGAGGTGACGCATGGCCAGGATTAAAGCCAAGGTGGTGCCCTGTGAGATTTACAGTCGGGTGGTGGGGTATTTTCGGCCGGTCCAGAACTGGAACGCCGGCAAACAGCAGGAGTTTGCGGAAAGAAAGACCGTAAGGCTCGAGTCCTTCCGGGAGATGGCTCGCCGCGCCTGCTGTGCCTCTTAAGGAGAGGGGCCCCTCCCCTGCCAGGGGAGGGCTCGGGAGGGGTCTTCCCCGGAGCTCGGGTCGGCCCGCCATGATCAAGGGCTTTCGCGGAACCAGTGTGGTGGATTATCCGGGCAAGATCGCCTCGGTGATCTTCCTGGGGGGGTGTAACTGGCGCTGTCCTTACTGTTACAATGTGGATCTGGTCGTTCCGGAGAGGCTGAAAACCCTTCCTGATCTTTCCGAGGCTGAAGTCCTTTCCGAACTTCGGCGTCGCGAGGGCTTTATCAAGGGGGTGGTTCTCACCGGAGGGGAGCCCACCCTCTGGGGGCGTCGTCTCAGGGGATTGCTTGAAAGGATCAAGTGCGAAACGGGTCTGGTCATAAAGCTAGATACCAACGGATCTCATCCGGATCTGGTAGCTTCTTTGGTAGAGGAGGCCCTGGTGGATTACATCGCCCTCGATTTTAAAACCGCCCCCTCCAGATACCCTGAACTTGCAGCCGATTTCGAACCGGTGGCCCGGACGCTTGAGATCTTGAACCAGCACGACGGTCAGACCGAGGTGCGCATCACGCTGGCCCCCGCCCTGGTGGGGAAAGAGGAGCTTGAGGAGATGCTTCCCTGGTTAAGGGGAGTCAGGCGCATAGCCCTACAGAAGTTCGTCCCGGAGGTCGAGACCCTCGATCCTGATTTTCCCCGCCTTACTTTTTCTCCGGAGGAAATGCTGGCCCTGCGGAAGCTTCTTGAAAGGCATCTTTCAGCCGAGGTTATTCTTCGTGCTTAAAATTCTTAACTTAAAATTAACAAATTTAAACCTTTCTTCTCTTGTATGGGGGGAGGGCTTCTGATATACGAAATTTAGCTATTCCAAGGCCGGGGAGTGCACGGTGTCTGAAAAACCGAATCGCACCCATGCGAAGAGGATTTTAATAGGTCTGGTGGCGTTGGTGGTATTGGGGGCGGTGGTAAGGAGTTTTCTGGTGCCTCCGGACTTCGGTAATCACGGCAGTCTTTTTTACAAGTTTTACCGTAAAAGCGCCGTGGACGATGAACTGGCGAGATCTCCGCGTCATTTGACCAATGCCTCCTGTAAAAGCTGTCACGCCTGGGAGTACGAGCTTCAGTGGACCAGCAAACACAAGACCCTTTCCTGTGAATTCTGTCACGGTCCCTGGGCCGATCATGTCAACGCTCAGGGGCAGGTTATAGGGCGTCTGCCCAATCCTAAAGGGAAGGAGGCTATTCGGGCTCTGTGTCTCCGGTGTCATAACGGGGCTATTCATGCCCGTCCCAAGGATCCCAAGGTGATAAAAACCATCCTTCTTCCGGATCATTTACGTCAGCAGAAGGTGCGAGAAACGCACGCCTGCGATCAGTGTCATCTGGTGCACGCGCCGCTCAAATACATCAACGAGGTGAAGGAATTCTGGGCAAGTCTGGAGAAGGGAGGGGCTCGTGAATAAGGGGCGCCGAAAATTTCTGGGGTATCTGCTTAAGGGGACGGCGGGTTCCCTGTACTGGGTCCTGCCGATGCCGGTGAAGGTCCCTCTGCAGCTTCCCGGAATAGGGGAGGGGGAAAAGTACGATCCGCGGGAGCACGAATTTGTTTTTCTGGTGGACATCAACCGCTGTATAGGCTGCGGAAGCTGCTGTGTAGCGGACAAGCGAGAGTATCAGGTGCCGGACGGGCAGTATCGGACGTGGGTTGAGCGTTATCTCATTACGGAGGAGGGAGAGGTTTTTGTGGACTCCCCTAAGGGGGCCCTTGAGGGGTATCCCGAACCCCGGGAGGTGGAGGGTCGGATAAAGGATGCTTTCTTCGTGCCCAAGCTCTGTAACATGTGTGAGGAGCCATCCTGTGTGCAGGTCTGTCCGGTGGGGGCTACCTTTAAGACCGACGATGGTTTTGTGCTGGTGGACTATAAACGCTGTATCGGATGTGCCTATTGTGTGCAGGCCTGTCCTTATGGCGTGCGATACATCCATAAAAAGAAACGGACGGCGGATAAGTGTACCTGGTGTTACCATCGGGTGCGGCGGGGCTTGCTTCCGGCCTGTGTAAACGCCTGTCCCACCGGGGCCCGCAAGTTCGGCGATCTCAGGGATGAAAATTCGGAGGTGGCCAGGATTATCAAGAGCGGTGAGCCGCTCTTTGTATTGAAACCTGACATGGGGACCTATCCCCGGCTCAAATACCTGCATCTGAGGCAGGAGGTCATCTGATGGCCGACATCATAGGGTATGTATTTCCTAACGAGCATCATATCCACTGGAGTTTGATGATCGTTACCTACCCGTACATTACGGGTATTATTGCCGGGGCTTTTATCGTTTCCTCCCTGTATCACGTTTTTCACGTTAAAGCCCTGCGGCCGGTTTCACGATTTGCGCTTATCTTTGCCCTGGCTTTCGGTTTCTGTTGTACCTGGCCGCTTTTGAACCATCTGGGGCGTCCCGAAAGGTGCTTCAATATTATGCTTACGCCGCACCCCACCTCCGCCATGGCCGGCTTTGGTTATGTGTATAGTTCCTATATGGTGGTCCTCTTGCTGGAGATTCTTTTCATCTACCGCGCGGTCTTTGCGAGGTTGATTCCGCAGGTTTCCGGTTTTAAGGCCAGGCTTTACCGGATTCTTACCTTTGGCAACCAGGATCTTTCGCCGGCCACCCTTCAGTTCGACCATAAAGTGACCAGCTGGCTGGCCCTGATAGGAATCCCCATGGCCTGCGTGCTTCACGGTTACGTGGGGTTTATCTTCGGAGGGGTGAAGGCGGTTCACTGGTGGCTTACGCCCCTTATGCCGGTGATCTTCCTGCTTTCGGCCTGTGTTTCCGGAATTGCGGGCATAATTCTGGGGTATCTCATCGTGCAGTGGGTCAAGAAACGGCCGGTGGATGAGGAGTGTCTTTCCACCCTGGTGAAATATCTCTGGGGTTTTCTGATTCTGGACGTGGTTCTTGAGATGCTCGACGTAGGGGTTCACGCCTATCTGCGGGTGGAAAGCTGGCATATTCTGGAGGAGCTTCTCTCGGGGCCGCTTTTTGTAAGTTTCTGGGTCATGCAGGTCTTCCTCTTTTCCCTTATCCCGCTGGTAATCCTGGGGGTTCTTTCCCTGGCCAATGTGCGGGGC
>JALWCD010000230.1:0-4764 GCA_027036915.1 Thermodesulfatator sp.
CGTCCCTTCTCGTCCACCAGCCGGTCAAGGGCGTAGGGGAAGGGGATGCCGTTTGCCTTCCCGATGAAAATTCCGGTCCCGAGGCCCAGGGCCTTGGGATTAGCGTGGCAATCCTCGCAGGAGCGGGCTTTACGGCGCACGGTGTGCGGCTGGACCGGATTGGAGGCCAGCCCCCAGGTGCCGTCAGCCAGGCGAAAAATATGGTTCAGGAAACGGACCTTTCCGTCAGGTCCGATCTGGGTGAAAATGGCCTGGCAGCCCGGAATAAACGGGGCCACCTTTCCCTCGGCGTTTATCCCCAGGGCCGGGCTTTCCCAGCGGAGATAGGAACGGGTCTCGCGCCACCGAAAGACTCCCTTCACCCGGTTTCCCTCGCGGGCCTCCATACTCTCGTCCCCCGCCTTGCGATACCGCAGCCAGTCCCCGGACCGGGCGGTGAGATCCTGCTGGGCGTGGCAGCCGTAACACTGCGGGGCCCACACCGCATGGCAGGCATAGCACTCAAGCCTTTTCGCATGCCCGGGAATACTCATGGCCGCCGCGGCCTGCGGATTTTCCCTGATCACCTCCGGGACCTGGGGCACGGGATGTTCCTTTCCGTCAAGTTTTCCGATGAGGATCACCCGCCGGCCCTCGCGTTTTAAGTTCGTAAGAGGTGTCCCCCGGGCGGTCTTAAGCCGGGCGTAGCCCTTTACCGTTCCGTGGCAGTCCTCGCACTCTATCTCCACGGCCTCCTCCTTCTTGCTGTAAATGTTTCCATCACCGTGGATCTCGCGCTCGGTGTGGCAGTCCTGACAGGAAAGGCCCCGCTCGTAATGAATATCGGGAAGAAGATGGTTATAGCATTTTCCGTGAAGCTTGCGGCCGGCCTTGACTCCGGACTTTCCGCTCCAGGGCGAGCAGTAGCCGTCGGATTCCATCAACCCGGCGTAGCTCATGCCGATGCGCCCGCCACGGTTGTGGCAGTGCTGACATTGGAAGACCGGGATGCGGGTGGTGATACGGTGCACCCGGGGGTAGCCCGGTTTGTCACGCGGGATGGCGGGATCTTCGCCCTTATAAAGGCCATCGTCATCGTAGATCACGTGGCAGGCCGCACATCCGCTGGCCCGATAGTCTCCGGGGCGCTCCTTCCCCCGGGTCCACACATGGCACCTCAAGCACTCGGCCCGAAGGTAGTCGTCAACCGGGTGATTGATGGAAGAAATGGGTTTTGCGGGGTCATAGCTCGGAAGGCCCAGGAGTTCGGGAAGAGCGCCGCGATCGCGGGGAACCTCTCCGTCCTCGTCGCGCACCGGATAAGTGGCGTAAAGGGCCCGGCGGGTCTTCTGCGCGGCCCAGGTATAGCGGGCGGCGCTTATGATCCCGGCGCTTGTAGCATGAAGGCTCTTTTTGAGACGGGAAACGATGTCGGCATGACACTGACCACAGGTCTGAGAGATCACCCGGAGGTCCGAAGGGTTGCGCCAGAGACCGCGATGAGCCTCCTCCCTGGTCTTTCCCTCGGGATTTCCCCGGTGGCAGAAGACGCAGGAGAGCCGTCCCATGACCGGGTTTTCGGCGATCTTTTCGATTCCCCGGTGACACCTAAGGCACCCGCTATCGGCAAGTGCGGGGCCCGTAAGGAAGAACCCCAGGAGGATAGGGATTACGACTCTCATCATGATCTTTCCTCCCTTATTACCCTTTCCCTGGTCCCCCTTTTCAGAGGAAAACATACAAGGAGAAGTTTTGCAAAGCTCTATATTCGCCTAACCGGACATAACCGTTCCTACGCCTCCTGGCTTTTAAGAAATGCCGGAAAGAAAATCTAAACGGGGCGGGATTTCGCCCTTAAAAGCTTATCTGCAGCACGGTCTGCACCCGGAAGCCATCCTCGAGATTGTCGTTTCCAGAAGGATCATATTTACCCCATTTGGTGTACTGGTCGCTTGAGTTACGGAAATTCCGGTCGTAATCGATCCACTCGAAGTTGAGCATCAGGATGTTTTTCCCGGTAAGATAGTAAGCCAGCCCCACCATGTAGTGGTCGGCCTCGTCACCGGAATCGGATACCCATTGCGTCCCGTCCCAGAATCGCTCTCCGTCGTTGGGATCAAAATGGTCGTAGCGGCCAAAGAGATGCAGTTTCTCGTTAAACACCGGAAGCACCACATCCGCAAACACCGACCAGCACTCGGTCTCAAGCTCGGTGTCTCCTACCCCGTCTCCGTTGGTGTCCACCACCCACTTTCCGGCGTTGTTTCCCTCTGAAGTGCTGTACTGAACGTAAAAAACGAACCAGGGGTGCTGATAGGAGACCTGAAAGAGGTCCACATTGTAGTCCGGGTCCTCCGGCATGCGGAAAGGTCCATCTCCCTTGGCCCCTTCGCCCCGAATGAAGAAGTAGCTGAACTGGAGCCCGGCCAGGGGAAGCGCGCCGGTGGTATGGGTCCCGAAGGGCCGGAGGGTGATCCGCCCCTCGAAGGCCTTGTTCTGGTTTACTTCCCGGCTGTGATAACCCGAACCGTTCATGTAGGAGATCCAGAAGGTCCCGTACTTTCCGATGTAGTGGTTGTAAATGGGGTAGTGAGTGGTGAGCTGTTTCACATAGGCCTTTTCCAGTTTGCCCCCCAGGTTTCCGGCGATGGAGACTCCACGGTCCGCAGAGTTGAAGGTTCCGAAAAATTCCCGGGCCATGGTCCCCTGCATACGGTAGGGGTTGATGTGCTCCTCGAAGTCAAGCCAGGGAAAGTGCCCCTGACCGAATTCCATTTTGAGATCCGTAAGGAACCCGAAGTTCGGGAGCCTGAACTGGGCGTAGGCGTACTTGATCCGAAGATCGTAGTCGTCTCCGTTTCCACCGTGAAGGTCGGGGGTGAAACGGAAGGAGAGCCAGGGGGTGATCTTCTTCTTGAAGTTGAAATAGGCCCGGGTCACGCTGAAATAGCTTTTGCCCTGCTCCTTCCCTCCGTCAAAAGGTCCGTAACCGTTGGAGTAATCAAGATAGGTAAGGGTTCCGAACTTTACTCCCTGAAGGCCCTTTGGCAGGGCCAGCTCCTCCTTCTTAATCTTTTCCGCCGCGGCCTGAGCCACCTCCTCCTTCTCCTTGCTGGCTTCGGCCTCGGCCTCACGCTTGATCTCCAGGGCCTCCTCCTCGGTAAGGATTCCCTTCTTCACCAGCACCCGCAGCAGGGGGTCATCAATTTCGGCCCTGGCCGAGGAGACCCCGAAGACCAGAAGCACCGCCATCACCAAAAACACCACCAGCCATCTACCTCCTCTCTTCATACCTCACCCCTCCTTTGTTTTTTTCAGAAGCATTTTGGACTTCGTTCAGGACCGGAATCTGACCAAAAAGTGAAAATTTTGCGTCAGATCTCGAGGGCCTTGGGAACGGATCCTGGAGAAGGTGATCTGTAATTTCTATTCCGAATAAGCCAGAAATCTAAGCCAGATATATCCCAGCAACCCCGAAAGAAAAGAGGCCAGGAGAATGCCCATCTTGGCCTGTTGAAGCAACTCTTCCTCTCCCGGCCACGACAGTTCGGCAATAAAAAGACACATGGTGAATCCTATTCCCGCCAAAAATCCCACCCCTATCAGCTGAGAAGGTTTAACTCCCCGGGGAAGAGAAGCCAGCCCCAATTTTGAGACCAGCCAGGCGGCGCCTGCAATACCCACTGTCTTCCCTACTACCAGCCCCAGGATGATACCCAGAGAAACAGGATGCCTCCAAACGCCGGTGAAAACCTCGGGTTCCAAGGAAATACCGGCATTGGCCAGGGCAAAAAGAGGGATAACAACCAGAGCCACCGGAAGGTGGAGGGCGTGTTCCATACGCAAGGAGGGCGGCTGTACTCCCTCCACCGCCATGTGGATGGCCTGGATGACCTTCTTTTGACAGGGGCTAAGCATATAGGGCGAAGTGGTAGGGGCTTCCTTACAGGCATTGAGAAATCTCTGAAGGATGTCTTTGAAGTACCCGGGAATCAACCTGGGTCGGGTAGGGACTGTAAAAGCGGTAAGCACTCCGGCGATGGTGGCGTGCACTCCGGAGGCCAGTATAAGGAGCCATAAGGTGACGCCACCTATAAAGTAAGGCAAACTGCGATAGATACCGGCGCGATTGAAGGCCCAGAGTAGCCCCCACACCCCCAAAGCCCAGGCCAGAGCCTCAAAATTAAGGTCTCCGGTGTAAAATAGGGCTATGACAACGACTGCTCCCAGATCGTCCACGATGGCCAGTGCGATAAGGAAAGTCACCAATCCCGAAGGCACGTAACGGCGAAGGAGTACCAGCACACTTATGGCGAAGGCTATATCCGTGGCCATGGGAATGCCCCAGCCCCTGAGGGTGGGCTCGCCATAGTTCACCAGGGCGTAGATGGCCGCCGGAAACACCATTCCCCCGAGGGCCGCGACCACCGGAAGCAGGGCCGCTTTGAAGTTCGAAAGTTCGCCCACCAGAATTTCCCGTTTTATTTCCAGTCCGATCAGGAAAAAGAAAAAGGCCATAAGACCGTCGTTTATCCAGTGATGCAGGGTCATCCGCAATTCCCAGGAACCAAACACCAGGGCCAGTTCCTTCTCGAAGAAATGATGATAGTTTTCCTTTAAAGGAGAATTGGCCAGGATCAGGGCCACCACGGTCATTGTCATGAGAGCCAGGGCCGAGGCGGTCTGACTCTTGATGAATTCCTCCAGAGGGCTAAGGATTCTGTCCACAGCCCGTTCCCAGGGAGCGAACAGACGAAACTCTTCGGGCAATTTCAAGGAATTCTT
>JALWCD010000230.1:4774-6255 GCA_027036915.1 Thermodesulfatator sp.
CCAAAACTTCTTCTGAAATCTCCTGCGGAGGAATTTCAGCCACGAACCTTCCGCCGTGAAGCACCAGCGCCCGCTGACCGAGATCTCGAGCCTCTTCCGGTCGGTGGGTAACCAGAAGGAGAGTGAAACGAAGTTTTTCGTGAAGTCGCCGGATCTCCCTTCGCAGGCGACGATTAAGAAGAGGATCGAGGCTTGAAAGTGGCTCATCAAGGAGAAGAAGTTCGGGACGGGTTACCAGAGCCCGGGCCAGGGCCAGACGTTGTCTTTCACCCCCGGATAATTCTCCCGGTCGACGCCTCCTCAGGTCTCCTAACCTGACCAGGGAAAGTATCTCCTGTACCCGGTCTTCCCGTTCCTGCGGGGTAAGTCTCCTTTCGGAAAGGGCAAAACGCAGATGTTCCTCCACCGTAAGGTGCGGCCAGAGGGCCAGATCCTGAAAGACCATGCCGAGATTCCTTTTCCATGGCGGAATCTTACTTTTCCTCCCTTCGGAGGCTGTTTTTCCAAAAAGTCGTATTTCTCCGGCCTCGGGAAGTTCGAAACCGGCGATGAGTCGAAGAAGGGTACTTTTCCCACTTCCCGAAACCCCGAGGATGACCACCCGTTCCCCGGGCTCCACCCGAAAATCCAGATCGCGAAGGATTATCCTTCCGGCGTAGCTCTTTATCAGGCTCCGTATTTCTAAGGCCGGTACACGAACCATTCACAAAAGAATTTTAGCCAGAGAATCAAGGCTCCGAAAAGACTCAGTGCTGAAAAAAACACGGCCAGGGCCGCGATTTCGGAAAAAGGTGTGTTCGCAAGGAGGGTAAAAAGCCTTACAGGTACGGTTTCCCTTCCAGGGGGATAGATAACCATGGTGAGAGTGGTATCTCTCAAAACAAGAAGAAAGGAAACCCCCCAGGTTCCGATGAGGACAGGGCGCAGGAGGGGAAGGTGTATCTTAAGCAGACGCCGGAGCCTGGAGCCCGAAAAAAGCAGAGCCGAATCCGCCAGGGTGGATGGTATGCGGGTGAGACCGGCTTTTACGAGCCTTGCGGACACCGCCGTATAACGCAGCGCATATCCTATAAAAAGGATCAGGCCTGAGGTGTAAAAGGAACTTAAGAGAGGACGGTTGAAGAGGGCCGTAAGCCCCAGAGCAAGGACGGTTCCGGGAAGACCCAGAAGAAAGAGGCTCAGGGAAAAGGCCATCCGTGAAAAGAGAACTTTGCTTTTATAAGCTCCGGCCAGAGCCGCTCCCAAAAGAAGTAGCAGTGTTGCGGAAACGAAACTCAGAAGGAGGCTCATCTGAAGGGCTTCTACGGAACGGATGAGAGCCCGAAGGTAATTTTCGGGCCCTCCGGCAGAAAGAATCAGTGCCCCGAAAGGGAGGCCCACCCCAATCCCCCAGAAACCCCAGACCACCACAGCCGCTATCCACCTTATGCGTCCCAGAGAGTAAATCTTCGGGGGTTTACCTGAAAGTCTTTGCGGAGCGG
>JALWCD010000231.1 GCA_027036915.1 Thermodesulfatator sp.
GTTCTACGCACCTCCGCCTCGACAGCGCCGGCCACCAGGAGGGCCCTCACCGGCCCCTCGGCCACCAGCCTCCCGCCCTCCAGAACCGTGTCCTGCATGATCCTCGGAGACCCGTTCTCAAGGTATATCGTCGTACCCTTCTCCAGTATCACCTTGCTGTTCGGGGGCAGGTCTACTGTCCTGTCCAGCCTGTACCCGTAGGCCAGCACCCGTATCTCTCCACCCGTCCCTGCTAGCAGCTTGCCGGCGGTCTCCAGTGCGTCCGCCAGGCTCCCCCTCATCACCGTCGAGCCATCGACTCTCACCAGCTCAACCAGCGAGGCTACTGGCTCCCCCGCGACGGGCCGTACCATGAAGCTGTAGGGCATCGTGACGCTAAGCAGGCTCCTCCTCGAGGCCGCCGGCCTCACGGCCCCTTTTCACCCCGGGCTCCTCTATCGCGCGGGCCGCCTCGTCGAGGGCCCGCCTGACCTCCCGGACAGTTCCGGCCACCGTCCTTACACCCAGCCTGACTATCGCCCTAACGAGACGGAGCACCTCCCACCACTCTCCACGACCAGACTACTACCCGTGTACTAGTACTCGCCGCCCTGGCATATATCCTGGGCGTCTCCCTGTCGAGCCAGAGCACCAGCGCGGTGCCCTTCTGGAGCGAGAACCCGTAGTCGCCCCCCGTGTCCGTGGACATGAAGAGGTCGTCGTCCAGGCTCTGTATGAACACCAGGTCGTAGTCGGGCGGCAGCCTGAGCTCCTTCCACGAGTCGTGGCCGAACACGTCCCTGGTCATCGGGCCCGGCCTGACCCTCGCCGGCACAGTCACCATCGGCATAGGCGTCCTTGTCGAAGCAATGGCGGACGCTATCTGGGACAGCAGGGATATGACGGCGTCGAGCTTCTCGTCTATAGTGGTGTATACGTCGATGCCCCGCTCAACCCTTGCCAGCACGCCTCACCACCAGGTGCACGCGCTTCGAGGGAACCGGGCTCGTCATACGGCTCCACACGGTCACCACCACCTCGGCCACGCCCTCGGGTATCACCTCTACCACGTCCTTGTAGTCCCCGGGGCCCAGCGGAACCCTGTGGGTCACGCAGTCCCTGAACCCGTTGGGGTAGTGGAAGCAGACACGCACCCTGGCTATCCTGGGCCACGCGTCGTTCTCCAGGGCCACCCTTACCGCGGCCCTGCCCGAGTACCTGGTGGCCTCGACCCGTGCCTCCACCGCCATCACCCGTAGACGCTCCCGCTAATCGTTACCACGTCTATGGTCGGCGCGGTCGCCGGCGTCCCGCCCACCCACGCGTACACCTTCACACCTATCAGCTCGTCCTCCTCGCCGTCATTCAAGCTGTCTCCCGGCACCCGTATGTTCCTCTTGGCAGTGCTGCCCTCGGCGACCGATACCTGGCCGGCAGTCCTCTCACCGAGACCCGCGTACACCGCTGCCACCGAGAAGTAGAGGGTGACCCCGCTGCCCGACGGGTTGGTCGCCTCCACGTGCACCGGGTTCAGCCAGGCTATAACCCTTCCCTCGCCAGCAGCGTACTCGTGCACCAGCACCGGGTCTGTCGACGTCACCTCGACGCCCTGGGCCAGCCTCGACATGAACACACGGGGCCTCGCCGTCACCTTTAGCCTCCTGCCGCCCGGCGTGGCGGCGTACAGGTCGTCGCCCTTCGCGTAGATCCTCATGAAGCCCTGTACCGGCTGGGGCTCGTAGGTCAGGGGCGGCAGGTGGAGGAAGTCGTACACGTATACGCCTACGTCGTCTATCCCTATCCTCGTCATGGGGCTACCGTTGAC
>JALWCD010000232.1:0-2279 GCA_027036915.1 Thermodesulfatator sp.
GCCCCACGCCGAAAGAACCAAATACACAGGAATACGCGTTCCTTTGATCACAGGAATACCATCTCTTATTTCCTCTTTCACTTAATTCTCGGGAAAATTTCCATACGAATCACCTCCCTCCGCCAGTCTCAAAAGATACCGGCCATATTCCGTTTTGGCGAGCGGCTCGGCCAGCTTCCGAAGCTGCCCCCGGTCTATCCACCCGTTCCGGTAAGCGATCTCCTCTACGCAACCGATCATCAATCCCGTTTTCTTTTCTATCGTGGCCACAAACTCCCCGGCCTCAAGAAAACTGTCGTGCGTTCCGGCATCAAACCAGGCAAACCCCCTCCCGAGAAGCTTCACTTTTAATCTTCCCTCTTTCAAGTATTCCTCGTTCACTGAAGTGATTTCCAATTCCCCGCGATCAGAAGGTTTTATTCTCTTGGCCTTTTCAAAGACCGTAGAATCGTAAAAATAGAGCCCCACCACTGCATAGTTTGACTTTGGCTTTTTTGACTTCTCTTCAAGCGACAATACTCTCCCTTCCTCATCGAACTCCACTATGCCGTATCTTTCGGGATCATGGACATAATACCCAAAAACACAGGCTCCCCCGCCCTTCTCTACATCTTCTCTGGCCTCTCTCAAGATTTCGGGAAGTCCGTGCCCGAAAAATTGTTGTCCCCAAGCGCAAGGCATACGTTATTTCCCCGCGCAAACGCCTCCGCCATCAAAAGTCCATGGGCAAGCCCTTTAGGCTCCTCTTGGACAACATATTGAATGTTCATCCCCAGTTGCGAACCGTCCCCGAAAAGTTTCCTGTAAACCTCAAGATCTTGGGAATTCACCACGAAAATAACGTCTTTTATCCCCGTAAGCATAACTATTGAAAGAGGATAATAAATCATAGGTTTATTATAAATGGGCAGGAAGTGTTTATTAATCACATTAGTAACGGGATAGAGCCTTGTTCCTGAGCCACCAGCAAGGATAATAGCTTTTATAGTTTTAATCATATTATGTTATCATAACCTAATTGAATTAAATTTTTATCTTTTTTTATAGCCTTATATATGTCAACCAACTCTTTATTCAAAAGAAAAGCATATTTGCGTTTCACATCAATATTTTTGATTACATCACTTACTCTATTAATATCGTAATTCAAATTTGCCATAAATAAAATCTTCTTTATATCTGGCAAAGGATTCTCTAAAAAATTCTCGTATTTTATATGTAGAATATTCAATTCATAACATTTTTCCAATTCAAAAACCCTAGATACATATTCATTCCATAATTGTATCCCTTCATAAATATTCATAACCCTAACAGAATTTCCATATCCTATCGAACCCTTAAGAAGAAAAAATTTAAGTCTATTTTCAAAATTCCATCTAAAGTTTTCTCTATATTTAAAAGTCCTTTTTCTCAAACTCTCTGCAACATCAATGGGGTTTCTATATATATGTATAAGCTTAGCTTTAGGAAAGATTCTAAGCCAAATATCAACAGTAAAAGTATTTCTTGGATCTTTCCATCCCCATGCAAAATCCAATTCTTTTAAACTTTTATATTTCAACGCTTTTTTAAACCCTAAATATTCTATTCTTCTTATACTTTTTATATATTTTTCTGCCAAACTTGCTATCAAATCTTTAAAACTTTCATCAACAAATCTATAATTATAAGGATTATCCCACGTCGCATTTACTTGTTCTAAAATCCAATCGTTAAATTTCAAAAAGAATAAAGCTTCATTATTTTCTTCTTTACGCCACCCCATAAAAATCCCTAACTGTTCTAAAAGCTTAGAAAGCATCGTAGTTCCAGAACGATGCATACCGAGAATTATAATTGGTGAAAATCTCATCTTAAACTCCCTTTATCTTAACAGGCAATGTATAAAAGCCATAGTAAAGTTTTACCAATAAAAAAGGAACTATATTTGCAAAACTAACCGCAAAAAGATTTGCTGTAGCTGTGCCATATATTCCATGTTTTGGAATTAGCAAAGCATTCAATACAATATTAATAAATGTAGCCATTAAAATCACATTTTGAAACGCTTTTTGTCTTCCAGTCATCTGTAAAATATAACCTACACTTCCACTTACTGCATTTATAAACTGCCCCATTGTTAATATAACTAATACTAAAGATCCATTTCTAAACTCCTCCCCAAACAAACCCATAAACCACTCCGGAAAAATCAAATACAAAATAAGTACAGGAGCAGAAGTCCAGAAAATTAACTTTGTGGATTGCTGAGCAATTCTCTTTAGACCCTCCAGGTC
>JALWCD010000232.1:2289-8987 GCA_027036915.1 Thermodesulfatator sp.
GCAATAGAGTTTATGGCTGTCAGAGTAAAACTCGTGATCATAGAAAGCCTTACCGCCACATTATATATACCCACTTCTTCCGGTGTGCGCCACATCCCGAGCATTATCATATCTGTCCAAGACATAATCATGAAAAGTGAGCTTGACATAAGCATAGGGAACGAAACAGAAAGTATGTGTTTGAGGGAGACATTTTCTTTGGTTCCGTTTGCTTTAACGAATTCCCCTCGGAGAAAGGCGGAACTTAACAGAAACGCTACCCCTATTCCGATAATATAGGCATAGATAACCGCTTCTGTAGTTCTGATATGCAAATAGGCAAAAAAAAATTCAAGAGAAAACAAGGCAATTAAAAACGGTAGTAAACTTTGAAATATAGTGTATTCTTTTATCTTTTTAAAGGCCCGGAGACTTTCTGAATTTATGCACAACAAAACAAAAGGAACAACGGTAAAGGTCATAAGTCTTATGTAAGGAGTTAAATATTCTTTCCCGAAGACCTTTGTGGAAAGCACGGGGGCCAGAAAATAAAGAGCCACAGAAAGAAATAACGAAAAAGGGATTACCAGACTTACCGATTTGAAATATATGCTTCTAGCAGTGGCTCCCTTACCCTGGGCGTTGTATTGGGCTATAAACCTTAGAAGTGCCGTATCCAGCCCGAGTCTTCCTATTACCGAGGTTATCTGGAGCGCGGTCAAGCATAGCGCAAAGATTCCCCAGGCGGAAGCTCCCAAGGTGCGGGTAACGAGCAAAGTAAAGGCATAGAGCGCCATCATGCCAAGAATTCTCAAATTAAAAAAAATAATACTACCTTTAATTATCTCTTTCATATGAACATCTACTTCAAACTTGTTAAAAAATTTATTCGCTATCCTTACAACCGTGGTATTCATTTATAGAAATAAGGTAAAAGATTTATTGAACTATCCATTCAGGCTTTCCACACCTTTCCAGACCGAAGTCCTTTAACTTTTAATGCATTTCGTGTATCTATGATAAGTTTTGCTTTTTCAGCAATAAAACTATAATCTATATTTGAATGATTTGTTACAATTATTATTGCATCATATTGAATAATCTTTTCAGTAGTTAACGGTACGGATATTTTATCAAACTTGTATTTTCGTGTTTTTGGTAAAATAGGTACATAAGGATCATGATAATCTACCCGGGCTCCCTCTTTTTCCAGAAGAGCCATTATCTTCAATCCGGGACTTTCACGAGTATCATCTACATCAGGCTTATAAGCAACACCAACAATTAAAATTTTAGCGCCTTTTATAGAAATACCTTGAGCATTCAAAGCCTTGATGGTCTTTTCAACTACATAATAAGGCATGCTGGTGTTCACTTCACCGGCCAGCTCTATAAAACGGGTGTGAATATCGTATTCTTTAGCTTTCCAGGTGAGGTAAAACGGATCTATAGGAATACAATGGCCACCTAATCCCGGCCCGGGATAGAAGGCTTGGAAACCAAAAGGTTTCGTTTTGGCTGCTTCTATTACCTCCCAAATATCTATCCCCATTTTCTCAAAAACAATCTTTAATTCGTTGACCAGGGCGATATTAACCGCTCGATAGGTATTTTCCAGTATCTTCGTCGCCTCCGCCACCTTTGGAGAACTAACCGGCACCACTTCTACAACAATATGTTTATATAAAGTTTCCACCAGTGTAAGGCACTTTTCCGTAACTCCCGAAACCACCTTGGGAATATTAGCCGTAGTAAACTTCTTATTTCCAGGATCCTCACGTTCTGGAGAGTATCCCATAAAGAAGTCTTCTCCTACTTTCAGGCCGGTCTCACATAGAATAGGAAGTATTTCTTCCTCGGTCGTTCCCGGGTAAGTGGTGCTCTCAAGAATAACCAGTTGGCCTTTTCTTAAATAGTTTGTTATGGTTCGGGCGGTGTTAATGATAAAAGTCAAATCCGGATCATAGTGCTTCCCGAGAGGGGTAGGAACACAAATAATAATAACATCGACTCCTTTTAGTTTCGAAAAATCATTCGTAGCCTTAAAGTAACTAGAAAAAACGGCCTGTTTAATAAAATTGCTGTCTATGTGCTTTATGTAACTTTCACCTTTATTGAGTTTTTTTATTTTTTCCTCATCAATATCAAAACCTATAACCGTAAAATTCTTCCTCAAAAATTCTAGGGCCAACGGAAGCCCCACATAGCCCAAACCGATAATACCTATAAGAGCTTCTTTCTTTTTAATTTTGTTTAGTAAGACTTCAAACATTTTTTATTTTCCTTTAATCACACTTAAAAACCCTACTCATTCGCCAAATTATGACAAAAGGGCCGTATCCAACCCGAGCCTTCCCACCACAGAGGTTATCTGGAGCACGGTTAAACATAGCGCAAAGATTTCCCAGGAGGAAGCTCCGAGGGTGCGGGTAACTACCAGGGTGAAGGTATAAGCCACAGCCATGCCAAGGATTCTGAGAATAAAGAAGGCGGCGCTGCCTTTCACCAGCTCCCTGAAATGCGCATCCGCCTCAAGCTTCGTCCGGAATCTCCTCAGCGCCACTGCAATTAAAAACCTTAAACCCACTCAAAACTTTGCACCACTATTATCCCTGTATCCCTCGCCCTCTCCAATACCCTGGGGTGCGCAAAATGCGTCACCACAAAGGGAATCACTCTCCTTCCAGTCTTCTCCTCTATCAGTCCCACCTTCCTCTTAAGCTGCCTAAACTTCGCCGCACTCATAAGCCTTAACACCGTCTCCCCCACCAGATAAATCTCCTCCCCATCGACCTTCGCCCGCGCAAGAAAGTTTATCTCCTCCCCGTCCACAAAGGTCCGCACAAATCGCTCCTCCACTCGAAATCCATATCTCTTCTCCAGAAAAGCCGGAAGGTATCTATAAGCTTCGTTCTCCAGGGCATAGGCCATGGTGCGCGAAAGACCACCTACTTCTTCCCGAGTGCGTCTTAACCCCTGCGAAAGTTTCTTTACCTCCTCCTCCGTGCGCCTCTGGGCCTCGGCTAACTCCGCCAGCGCCCTCTCCAGCCTCGCCTGACCCTCCTCAAGCCTGCTTACCCTCTCCTCCGTCCGCCTCTGCGCCTCCGTTAACTCCCTTATCGCCTGCCAGACCTCCTCAAAACCTCTCCGCGTCTCCTCCTTAAACTCCTTAAGCTCCTCCTCCGTGCGCCTCTGGGCCTCGGCTAACTCCGCCAGCGCCCTCTCCAGCCTCGCCTGACCCTCCTCAAGCCTGCTTACCCTCTCCTCCGTCCGCCTCTGCGCCTCGGCAAGTTCCTTCACCGCCTCCGTAAGCTCCCCTACCCTCCTCGCAAGATCCCCTACTACCCGCTTCAAATCCTCAAATTCCTCCCGCGCTACATAAAACTTCCGCGCCTCCTCCTTCTGTTTTTCTACTTCCTCGAGAATCTCATAAAGAATGCCTCGTAGGGAAGGATCCAAATTTTCCATCTTCTTAACTAACCCTACAATGCTCGCCATTATTCCTCCTTACACCTCGATCTCTTTTCCGTCCATAAAGTACAGTATAACTTTTTCCCAGCTCCTCCATAGTATTCACAAAAGCAAAATAAACCCCTTCTCGGAAAGCATGCGGAGGACTTTCTGAACGCAGGTTTCAAGGTCGTCCTCCTCGGTATCCAGAATCAGATCCGGGGCCTCGGGTTCTTCATAAGGGGCGTTCACGCCGGTGAAACCCTGGATCTTTCCCTCGCGGGCCCGGCGATAAAGCCCTTTAGGGTCGCGCTTCTCGCAGGTCTCGGGGCTACACTTCACGTATATCTCAAAAAAGGCTCCGTCTCCCACCCTTTCACGTACATAGCGTCGGTCCTCGCGATAGGGGGAAACAAAAGCCGCAAGCACCAGAAGCCCGGCATCCACCATGAGACGACAGACCTCGGCAATGCGTCGCAGGTTCTCCCGGCGATCCTCCCGAGAAAAACCCAGATCCCCGCAGAGACCGTGCCGGATATTATCTCCGTCAAGCACGTAGGCCCGAATGCCCCGGTCGAAAAGTTCTTTCTCCAGGAAGTGAGCGATAGTGGATTTGCCGGAGGCCGGAAGGCCGGTAAACCAGATCACCCCGCTGCGGTGTTTATTGAGTCGCTCCCGGTCCTCCCGGGTAACGAGACGGGGATGCCAGATAACATTGGGGCTTTTCATCGCTTACAACTCTCCCCGGACCTCGCGGTTAAGACGCTCGAAAAAGGCTTCCATGAAGCGGTGACGTTCCTCGGCCAGGCGTCGGCCGCCTGCGGTGAGCATCCGGTCCTTGATGCGGGAGAGCTTGAGCTTGAACTCCCGCCAGGCGGTATCCTCCGAGGAGTAGGGCTCGGTCTTTTCGAGATCCACCTCCGGGTTGTGGAGCCGGGCTCCCACCTCGCCGGCGAAAAGAAAGGCCCGGCCGATGCCTACGGCACCAAGGCTGTCGAGCTTGTCGGCGTCAAAAAGGACCTTTTCCTCGATAGTTTCCGGGAGCTCTCCCCGACGGAACCGGTGGCGCTTTATGGCCCGCACCACCCGTTCTATAAAGTCCGGAGGTAGGCCCTCCTCGGCAAGGATCTTTCGAGCCAGCTCGGCCCCGTATTCGGCATGGCAGACCCGGCCCCTGGTGCGGGCCTCCTCACCCCGGCCGATATCGTGAAGCAGGGCCGCAACCCGCACCACGTCGATATCCGCCCCCTCATCCCGGGCCAGACGCTCGGCCAGCGCAAGGACCCTTTCTACATGATCCCAGCGATGCGAGGTCCCGTTTTGCTCATAAAGGGCCTTGGCCCGCTGGCGAAGACGTTCCCAGATCTTGGGATCAAGCCTCATCCCAAAACCTCCAGGTAAGGAGCAGAATCAAGCCTCCGGATATGAGAGCCAAAATTTTAAGGGCTTCGGCGGCCCCCACCTTTTCGGCCACCGCTCCGGCCAGAAGGCTCCCCGCAGGAAAGAGCCCAAAGAAACACCAGCTGAAAAGCCCCAGCACCCGGCCCCGCATCTCGTCCTCGCAGAGGGTCTGCACCCGGGCGTTTCCGTTCATAATGATATTTACCATCAGGAACCCCACCAAGGAAAGAAGACCGGCCCCCAGGAAGAAATTCACCCAGGAGGCCAGAAGATAGATGGCTCCGGGAAGAAGAAGGGCTGAGGAAAAGATCACCTTCGGAAGAGGGAGTCCTCGCCCCAGGGTTCCGGCAAAGAGGGCCCCCATGAGGGCTCCGAGACCGTTTGCGGTCATAAAGATACTGAATTCCCGGGCCCCGCCGTGATAAAGCTCGCGGGTTAAGGCCGGAAGGAGCACGGCGTAGGGAAAAAGTCCCACGCTTATAAGGGCCACAAGGAGCAAAATCCCCTTTATAGCCCGGCGGTGGGCGACATAGGCCAGGCCCTCTTTGAGGGCCAGGAAAAGATTCGAGCGGGAGGGCTTACGGTTTTCGGGAAGAGAAATAAAGAGGACCGCTGTGGCCACCGGGAAATAACTTGCGGCATTGAAAAGAAAGCAATAGGCCAGGCCGGAGACGGCCATGAACCAGCCGGCAAGGGCCGGCCCAAGAAAACGCGAAAGATTAAAGGCCAGGGAGTGGAGCGAAAGGGCCGAGACCAGATCGTCCTTGCCCACCATGTCGTAGATAAAGGCGTTTCTTACCGGAAACTCAAGGGCCACTCCCACCCCCAGCGCAAAGGCCAGAAGGAGAACATGCCAGGGACGAACGACCCCGAAGAAGGTAAGAAGAAAGAGACAGAAGGCGGAGAAGGCCGCGATGAGTTGAGCCGCGAAAAGGACTTTTTTCTTCGAAAAATGATCCGCGATCACCCCGGCCGGAAGGGCCAGAAGTAGCACCGGGAAAGATCCCAGAGCCCCCAGAAGGCCCAGGTAGGCGGAAGAGCCGGTGAGATCGTAAAGGAGCCAGCGCTGGGCGGTGGTGTGCACCCAGCGTCCCAGAAGGGATAGCCCCTGGGCCAGGATAAAATATCGAAAGTGTCTGCGCCTTAAGGGAAGGATCAGACCCTGAGCCAGTTCCAGCCAGAAAGCCATGGCCTAATCTTAACGGGCGGCCCAAGCCCTGACTAGATAATTCTTATCTTTTGAGGCTAAAATAGAAATTAAAGTTCCGGCGGAAGGGAGGGTGGCCATGGAATTTAACCCCGAAAAAGAGATGGCGGCGCTGGTGGGGAGGCTGATGCTTGCTGCGGCCCGTACGGCCCCCAAGGCCCGGGGGCAGGACGAGATCGTAACCGTGCTGATTACCGATCCCGGGGAAAAGGAGACTCTCGCCCGGGAGATGGAAAAGGTGGCCGAAAGGGGTAAGGCCTTCGCCTTCTTTAAGCGTGATGCGGAAAATGTGCGACAGGCCGAGGCCGTGGTTTTGATCGGGCTTGATTTCAAGCGGCCTGTGGGGGTCAATTGTCAGGGCTGCGGCCTGGATTGCGAAAAAATCCTTAAGGCGGAAAAGACCTCCGGGGACTATGAAGGGCCGGTCTGCGCCATGCGCCTCATAGATCTCGGAATTGCCGTGGGCTCGGCGGTAAGCGTGGCCAAGGAACACTGCGTGGACAACCGGGTGATGTACACCATCGGGGTTGCGGCCCGAAGACTCGGCTGGCTTTCGGCCCAGGTGGTCCTGGGGATTCCGTTAAGCATCAAAGGAAAAAACATCTTCTTTGACCGAAAATAGGAGTCAGCCATGAAAAAGGTCGGGGTCTGGCTTCTCTTT
>JALWCD010000232.1:8997-13969 GCA_027036915.1 Thermodesulfatator sp.
CCGGCTTTTTCCGGGGGGAACGGGTTTACCCGGGAGGATCGGGAAAGGCTCATCCGCCTTGAGGCCACCCTCCAGACCTTCATGCGCCAGGTGGACAAGCGTTTTGAGCAGATCGACAAACGTTTTGAGGATGTGAACCGCCGTTTTGAAGATATTAATAGCCGGTTTGAAGACATGAACAAAAGATTTGAACAAATGGATAAAAGAATCTCGGAACTCCGGGAGGATACCAACCGCCGTTTTGAGGATCTTACGCGGTTTCTCTGGATCCTTGCCGGAATCTTTACGGCCCTTACCGCGGCGATAATTGCGCTGGTAATCTGGGATCGGAGAAGTACGGTAAAGTACGCCCTAAAGGAAGCGGAGGAAAGATACGCCCTGGAACTGTTACCCCGCATCATTAAGGTCTTAAAAGAGAAAGCCAAAACCGACCGGGAACTGGCCACCATTCTCAGGAATTACGGGCTTCTCTGATGAGCGGAAAGGCCATCGTCCTCTGGCTCTTAACCCTCCTTTTCTGGGGGGCCTCCCCCCTTCTTGAGAAGCTGGCCTTAAGGGCCGTCTCCCCGCTTCTGGCCTTGACCATCCGGACCTCGGTTGCGGCGCTCGCGCTGATCTTTGCGGCGGTGGTTTCCGGTGCGTCTTCCGAAATCTCCGCGGTCTCGGCCCGGGATGTTTTGGTCCTTGCGGCAAGCGGGATTCTGGCCGGTTTCCTGGGAATGTTCACCTATTTTTCCCTTCTTAAGACCGGCGAGGCCTCAAGGATCGTCCCCCTTACCGCGGCCTATCCCCTGGTGACCGCCCTTCTGGCCCTGGTTCTCCTCCGGGAGCATTTGACGCCCTTAAGACTTTTCGGGATACTTTTGACCATAAGCGGGCTCATCATCCTTCAGCGGAGTTGAGGTATGCGCAACCAGGAGGTGGCCGAGATCTTCCGGCGGGTGGCGGCGCTCCTTGAGATCAAGGGGGAGAACCCCTTTCGCGTGCGGGCCTACCAGCGGGCCGCACAGAACATCGAGGCCTTAACCCGCGATGTGGAGGAGCTTGCCCGAAGGGGGCAGCTTACCCGCATTCCCGGGATCGGGGCCGATCTGGCCGGAAAGATCAAAGAGATCCTTGAGACCGGGACCCTTTCCCTTTACGAAGAGCTGAAACGCGAAATCCCGGAGGATCTTTTAAAACTCCTTGAGATTCCGGGGCTTGGGCCGAAAAAGGCCAGGGTCATCTACGACACCCTGGGGATCAAAACCATCGAGGAGCTTGAGCGGGCCTGCCGGGAGCACAAGATCGCCCGGCTTCCCGGAATGGGTCTTAAAACCGAGGAAAAGATCCTCAACGGGATAAAACTCATAAAGACCAAGATCGGCCGAAGGCCCCTCGGTGAGGTCCTTCCGCTGGTGGATGAACTCATGGAATATCTTAAGCGGCGCGCCCCGGTGGAGAGGATCGCCGTTGCTGGAAGCATCCGCCGGAGGAGGGAAACGGTAAAAGACATCGACCTTCTCGTTACCTCCAAGGCCCCGCTCAAGGTCATGGAGACCTTCGTTAAGTTCGGAAAGGTCACGGAGATCATCGCTCAGGGGGAGACCAAGACCAGCGTGCGGGTGAGCCCCGGAATCCAGGTGGACCTCCGGGTGGTGGATCCGGAGTGCTGGGGGGCGGCGCTCGCCTATTTCACCGGCTCCAAGGCCCACAACATTCGCATCCGGGAGATGGGGGTGGAGCGGGGACTCAAGATCAACGAATACGGGATCTTTCGCGGGGAGAAACGCATCGGCGGCCGGGAGGAGGAAGAGGTCTTCGCCGCGGTGGGGCTTCCCTGGATCCCGCCCGAGTTGAGGGAGGACCGGGGCGAGATCGAGGCCGCGCTTGAGGGAAGGCTTCCGCGTCTTGTGGAATACGATGAGATTCGGGGCGACGCCCATGTGCACTCCAAGTACAGCGACGGTATGTCAAGCTTTGAGGAGATCGCCCGCAGGGCCGAGGAGCTGGGGCTTTCCTGGGTGGGGATCTGCGACCACTCTCAGGGGTTAAAGGTGGCCGGCGGGGTTCCGGTTGAGGTCCTGATGGAGAAAAAACGGGCCATAGAAGAGTTCAACCGGCGCTCAAAAAGGGTCAAGCTCATCTTCGGGGCCGAGGTGGACATCCGCTCGGACGGGACCCTGGATTATCCCGACGAGGTGCTGGCGGAGATAGACCTGGTGATCGCGGCCATTCACACGGGTTTCCAGCAGCCGGAGGAACAGCTCACCGCCCGGGCGGTGGCCGCCCTCTCGCACCCCCTGGTCCATGCCCTGGCCCATCCCACGGGAAGGCTTCTCGGGGAGCGCGAGGCCTATGCCATCGACATTAAGAAGGTGATTGAGACCGCAGCCCGCCATGGGAAGGCCTTAGAGATCAACGCCTTTTACAATCGGCTGGACCTGAACGACATTCACGCCCGGGCGGCTAAAGAGGCCGGGGTAAAGCTTCTCATCGGGACCGACGCCCACATCGCCGACCAGATGGCCCAGATTCCGCTGGGGGTGGCTGTGGCCCGGAGGGCTTGGTGCGAAAGGAAAGATGTGCTAAATACGCTTAGTGTGGAGGAGTTTCTCGCCTGGCTTAAAAAGGTAAGAGAGGGGAGGGCCTGATGGCCAAAAAACGGGTGCATGTCTATATTTCCGGCAAAGTTCAGGGGGTATGGTTCCGCTCCTATACCAAGAAGGAGGCCGACCGTCTGGGGGTTAAGGGCTGGGTGAGGAACCTTCCCGACGGCCGTGTGGAGGCCGTCTTTGAGGGAGAGGAGGAGGCCGTGGAGGCCATGGTGCGCTGGTGCCATGTGGGCTCTCCGCTCTCACAGGTCACCGGGGTTGAGGTTCACGAGGAGCCCTATACCGGGGAGTTTGAGGATTTCAGCATAAGGTATTGAGAAATGATTGATGCCGAACGCCTGAAGCTTGAGTTTCTGAATCTCATCACCATAAACAGCCCTTCCACCAGGGAACGCGATCTTGCCCAGTACCTGGTCTCCGTGTTTGAGGCCCTGGGCGGGGAATGTTTTTTCGACCATTCCTCGGTCTACAGCCGTTCCGATAGCGGAAACCTTATCGTGCGTCTTCCCGGAAAAGAAGATCTTGAGCCGGTGCTTCTCTGTGCGCATCTTGATACGGTAGAACCCACGGAAGGTATCCGTCCGGTAGAAGAGGGCGGGATCATTCGCAACGAAGGCCCGGGGCTCATCGGGGCCGACGACAAGAGCGGGATCGCGGTGATCATAGAACTGGTGCGGGCCCTGCGGGACAGCGGCGCGGAACACCCTCCGCTTGATCTCCTCTTCACCACCTGTGAGGAGATCGGGCTCCTCGGGGCCCGGTATCTGGATTACAAACTCATCCGGGCCCGGGAGGGCTATGTGCTGGACTCCGAGGATCCCCGGGAGGTGATCCTGCGCGCCCCGGAGGCCATAAAGTTCACCCTGACGGTTAGGGGGCGTGCGGCGCATGCCGGACTTGAGCCGGAAAAGGGCATAAACGCCATAAAGCTCTGCGCCGAAGCCTTGGCCACCCTCCCCACGGGCCGCATAGACGAGGAGACCACCCTTAACTTCGGGGTCATCCGCGGCGGAAAGGCCACGAACATCGTTCCCGAAGAGGCGGTGGTGGAGGGAGAAATTCGTAGCCACGATCTTAAAAAGATAGAGGCGCTCTGGGGAAAAATCGAAGAGGCTTTTTCCCGGGTAACCTCCGAAAAAGGGGCCGATGGCC
Source organism: Thermodesulfatator sp. (assembly GCA_027036915.1). Classification (GTDB taxonomy): domain Bacteria; phylum Desulfobacterota; class Thermodesulfobacteria; order Thermodesulfobacteriales; family Thermodesulfobacteriaceae; genus Thermosulfurimonas_A. The sequence goes on from JALWCD010000232.1 coordinate 12,744, forward strand.
GTCCGGATTTCTCCGGAAAACGCGAGGAGATGTTCCCTCAGTTTCGGGTCCCGGAGGAACATCGGGTGGTGCGCCGGCTGGTTAAAGCCGCAGAGGAGCTGGGAGTAAGCTTAAAGTTTTCCCGGCGGGAGGGGGGTTCGGATGCCAATATTTTTAACCGGAACGGGATCACCTGCGTGATCGTGGGTACCGGGATGCGCCGGGTCCATTCCCCGGAGGAATACTTGGTGGTGGAGGACATGGTCCTCTGTGCGCGTCTTCTCTTCCGGGCCTTAACCCTTGAGATCTGAGCTTTCTTCCCTTTTCGGCAGGCTTTCGGAAAAGGTCCTCTCCTTTCTCTTTCCGGAATACTGTCTTTCCTGCGGAAGATATCTTCCCGGGGGAGGCCCTCTCTGTCCGGAATGCGAAGAGAAATTGCCCTTAAACCGGAATTTTTGCCCGGTTTGCGCCAGGCCCTATCCCGAAGAGGCTCCGCCTCACCCCTGCGGGGGTTGTCTTTCCGGAAGGCCCTTCTCCCGGGTGCTGGCCCCCTTCCTTTACGAACCCCCGGTCTCGGACTGGATCAAAAGGTTGAAGTTTGCCGAAGACCTAACCCTGGCCCGGGTCCTATCCCGCCTCTTACGGAAGCACCTTCCCCCGGACCTTTCCTTTGATCTCGTGGTCCCGGTTCCTTTAGGGAGGAAGAGGCTTCTTGAGCGCGGTTTCAATCAGAGCGCGCTTCTTGCCCGGCTTGCCTTCGGAAGGCTTGACAAGGTGCTTTTAAGGACCCGCGAGACCCCTCCCCAGAGCGAACTTTCGGCCGCGGAAAGACACCGGAATGTGCGAAGAGCCTTTTCCGTGAAGGACGAAACTCGGGTCTTCGGGAAAAAGGTGCTTCTTTTTGACGATGTGATGACCACCGGGGCCACGGTGGAGGAGTGCGCCCGGGTGCTTCGCACTGCCGGTGCCCGGGAGGTCATCGTAGCCGTCCTTGCCCGGGCCTAGGTTGGGGTGGTATATTGACAGTAAGTTCAATGAAAGTGTCAACGCGGAGGAAAATTATATGCTTTCCGTGGAGGAAATTAAGAACTTAATTGAAAGACTACCTGAAAAGGATTTTTTTGATCTTCGCAACTGGATTTTAGAAAGAGATTGGGAGATGTGGGATAAAAAAATCGAAGAAGATTCACGGAAAGGAAATCTGGATTTTCTAATTGAAGAGGCCCTAGAGGAAAAGAAAAAAGGAA
>JALWCD010000232.1:13979-19149 GCA_027036915.1 Thermodesulfatator sp.
CCTTTAGTGCACAAAGCTACTTCCAGATTCTGGAAATGTTTTGAATCTTTACCCCGAACCGTACAAAAAAGAGCTCGAGAACAATTTGAATTGCTTAAACGGAATCCCCGTCATCCTTCGCTTCATTTCAAAAAGGTAGGAAAGTTTTGGTCGGTAAGAATAAGCGATTACTATAGAGCCTTAGCCATTCGGGACGGAGACGATTATATCTGGGTATGGATCGGGACTCATGAGGAATATGAAAGGATGCTTAAGCGTTTCTCTTCTCCAGTATCGCGTGGTTCCGGGGGCGGGGAGAAAAAACCTTGAGAGGCTTCTTGCGCTGGCCGAAAGGGCCCCTGCGGAGTGGCTCGTGGCCCCGGAGCTGGCCCTAACCGGCTATGGCCGCCTTTCCCGGGACGAGGCGCTAAGCCTGCTTGATGAGCTTCGCCGGGCCTTCGGGGCCTCGGGAAAGAAACTCCTTTTCGGGCATCCCGTATGGCGCAGAGATCGGATCTTTAATGGAGCCTATCTCCTTTCGGGAGAAAGGCTTGCGCTTGTGGCGGAAAAGCGGGCCCTTTTTCCGGGGCTTGATATTCAGGCCGGCTTTTCCGCAGGAGGGATTTCCGGGATCTTTGCTCTCGGAGAAAACCTTTGCGGAGGGGCGCTCCTCTGCTATGAATTGCGGTTTCCGGAGTTTGCAAGAAGGCTCGTCTCGCAGGGGGCGGGGGTCCTTTTTGTGCTCGCCCAGTGGCCCGAAAGCCGGAGGGAACACCTTCTGCTTTTAGCCCGGGCCCGGGCCGTGGAAAACCAGGTCTTCGTGGTGGTGGCAAACGCCTTAGGACGAGCGGGAGAGGAAGAACTTTCCGGGGAAAGCTTAGTGATCTCTCCCCGGGGAGAGATTCTGGCTTGCGCCGGAAGGGAGGAGACCGTCATCACCGTCGAACTTGATCCCACAGAACTTGAAGCTTCTCGCAGGCTCTTTAACACCTCGGTTACGCCGCCTCCGATTCCGCCGGAAGAAAAGATAAAGACCCTTCCCGAGCTCCTTCCCGAGGTTTCCCGTCGCAGGCGTCTCGGGCACCGCATGGTTTTTACCAATGGGTGTTTTGATCTCCTTCATGCCGGCCACGTAAGTTACCTTCACGAGGCCCGAAGCCTCGGGGATTTCTTAGTGGTGGGTCTTAACTCCGACGCCTCGGTAAAAAGAATCAAGGGCCCGGAGCGCCCCGTAAATCCCGAAAGAGAGCGGGCCTTAGTGCTGGCCTCGCTTGCCTGCGTGGACTATGTGGTGATCTTTGAGGAGGACACCCCGGAAAGACTCATCCGGGCGCTTTCGCCCGAGGTGCTGGTCAAAGGAGCGGACTGGCCGGAGGACAGGATCGTGGGGGCGGATTTCGTTAAGGCCCGCGGCGGGCGGGTGGTGCGCCTGCCCTTTCGCTTTCAGGTCTCCACCACCCGTATCATTGAGCGGATAAGACGGCCTGATAGCCCAGATCAAAAGCCCGCAGATTGAGATCAAGATAAGCGGGTTTCACCACCCTCCTCAGGGCCTCAAGGAAGGCCTCTTTCGAAAGGGGAAGGACTTTTGAGCCCGCAAGGGCCCCGAGTAGCACCACGTTAAGGGCCTTTGCGGAACCCGCCTTCCGGGCCAGATCCTCCCCGGAAAGAAGATACGTTCGGGGAAGCACCGTACGCAGCTTTTCAAGGAGCGGCGGTAGGTCCGGATAGGTCGCAAGCCCGTCCTTCACCATCTGGGGGACCACCGGATCGGTGCTCACGATGGCCGTGGCCTCTTTGCGACAGCGGAAAAGGGCCCGCAAGGCCTCAACCGGCTCAAGAGCCACCAGAACATCCGCCTCCCCCGGCGAAATATAGGGACTTCTAACCTCTCCAAGCACAATATTGCTCTCCACTACCCCACCCCGCTGGGCCATACCGTGGACCTCGCTCATGGCCACCGCATAGCCCTCGACAAGCGCCGCCTCCCCGAGCACCCGCGAAAAAAGGAGAATGCCCTGTCCGCCAACGCCCACCGCAAGAATCCGAAAACCCTGAGCCATGGTCTCCTCCTAACCCTTGAATTTGGCCCGGTAAAGCACGCAGGGGGCCTTGGCCACGATGACCCCCAGTTTCCCGGAAGAAAGAATAGGTCTTATGGCCTCCGCGGCCTCTTTCTTTTTATAGGGATTGATCTCCACCGTGGGAATTCCCAGACCCTCGCAGAACTTCGTAATGGAGATCACGGGTTTTTCCTTAAGGGGCTCGGGTCTCAACTCCTGAGAGGGCACGGGCTGATGGCCGGTCATGGCCGTAGTCTCGTTATCCAGCACCACCAGGGTGAAGCGATGTCCCTGATAAAGGGCGTTTATAAGGGGAGGGATTCCGGCATGAAAGAAAGTGGAATCCCCGATGAAGGCCACGATCCGCTGGTCGGTGGCCACGGAAAAACCGCAGGCCGAGCCCACGCTTGAGCCCATACAGAGGAGATAGTCGGCCATCTTGAGCGGGGGAAGGAGCCCCAGGGTATAGCAGCCGATATCCGTGGGATAAATCGTTTTCTCCTCTTCACCGAGTTCCCGAAGGACCTCCTTTACCACCCGATAGGTTTCCCGGTGCGGACAGCCCGGACACAGGGTGGGCGGACGCGGGGGAAGCTCCGGAATCCAGGAGGTGTCCGGGAACTCCGGAGGCCGATAGTCCAGTTCAAAGGCCCGGGCCAGGGCCTCCTTCACCAGTCCGGGATGGAACTCGTGGTATCGGGGAAGGTAGCCCTCGGCCTTGCCCAGGATCTTTACCGAAAGCCCCTTCTCGGCCACAACCACCTTCAAGGCCTCCTCGAGATAGGGTTCAAGCTCCTCCACCACCAGGCACCTTTCAAGGCCGGAGAGAAACTCCGCCGCCAGGCTCTTCGGGAAGGGATGCGTGAATCCCAGGAGCAAAAGGGAAAGCTCGTCCTCCAGGCCGAGCTCTTTTACGGCGTCAAGCACATAATTCACCGAGACCCCGGAGACCACCACCCCCACCGGGCCTCTTTTCACCATCCGGTTCCATTCGGAACGGGCCGCCAGTTCCTCGGCCTCGTGGGCTTTTTCAAGGAGCACCCGATGTCTCTCCCGGGCCACCGCCGGGACCGGGATCCAGCGCTTGAGATCCTTCTCAAAACGTCCTTTTTCGAATAGGGTGTAGTCCGCAAGCTTTCCGCAGGTCACCACGCCCCGGGCGTGGGAGACCCGGGTGGTGGTCCGCAGGATCACGGGAAGCTCCAGCCTTTCCGAAAGCTCGAAGGCGTAGAGGGTCATGGCCCGGGCCTCCTCCGGTGTTGCGGGCTCGAGCATGGGCACCCCGGAAAGCCGGGCGTAGTAACGGTTGTCCTGTTCGTTCTGGCTGGAATGACAGGAGGGATCGTCGGCGGTCACCACCACCATCCCGGCCTTGACCCCCACGTAGGCCAGGGTGAGAAAGGGATCCGCAGCCACATTGAGCCCCACGTGTTTCATGCAGGTAAGGGAGCGCAGGCCGGAGGCCGCGGCCGCGGCCGCAACCTCCATGGCCACCTTTTCGTTTACCGAAAATTCGAAATAGAGCCCGGAAAGTTCCTGAGAGAGGGCGAAGAGGTGGTTTCCGATCTCCGAGGAAGGGGTCCCGGGATAGGCCGCCCCCACCCGGACGCCGGCCTCAAGGGCCCCGCGCACGATGGCCTCGTTTCCCAGAAGAAGCCTCCTTTCCCCTTCTTTTGGTGCCAGCAGAGGATGCATTTTCCAGCCTCCCGAAGGGTTTGCCCCTTTTTAACCGCTCGCAAGCCGTTTGACAATAGAAAGACTTCTTGGCATTATCCCGTAAAATTCCACCGGCAAAAGGAGGGCCTCATGCGTAGAATAGTTTTACTCTGTTTAATCCTGTTCTGGAGTTTGAGTACCCTGGTTCGGGCCAAGGAGCCTTATCGGATCGGAGCCATCTTTTCCGTAACCGGGCCTACCTCCTTTATCGGTGATCCGGAGAAAAAGACTCTGGAGATGCTGGTGGAGGAGATCAACCGGGCCGGAGGGATAAACGGTCATCCGCTCAGGGTCATCATTTACGACACCCAGGGGGAGGAGACGCTTGCGGTGCAGAAATTCATGCGGCTGGTAATGCAGGACCGGGTGCTTGCGGTCATCGGACCGAGCCGCACCGGGACCAGCCTGGCCGTGGCCCCGCTGGCCGAACGCTACCGGGTGCCCCTCATTTCCTGTGCCGCCGGAATTAAAATCGTGGAGCCGGTAAAGCCCTACGTCTTCAAGACCGCCCAGAGCGACCGGCTGGCGGTAAAAAAGATCTATCAGTATCTCAAAAAGAAAGGACTTACCCGGGTAGCTATCCTTACGGTTTCCAACGGTTTCGGCCAGAGCGGACGGGAGGAGCTCAAACGCCTGGCTCCGGATTACGGTATAAAGGTCGTGGCGGACGAACTTTTCGGCCCCAAGGACACGGACATGAAACCCCAGCTCATCCGCATCCGGAAGACCGGGGCCCAGGCGGTGATCTGCTGGGGCACCAACCCCGGCCCGGCCATCGTGGCCCGTAACATGCGAGAGCTGGGTATGAAACAGAAACTCATCATGAGCCACGGGGTGGCCTCCAAACGGTTCATTGAACTGGCGGGCGAGGCCGCCGAAGGCATCATCCTTCCGGCCGGAAAACTCATCGTGGCTCATGAACTTCCGGACGATGACCCGCAAAAGGCCCTTCTCCTGAGCTACATCGAGCGCTATAAGGCCCGCTACGGGAAGGAGCCTTCCTCCTTCGGGGGGCACGCTTACGACGCTTTTCTCCTCCTTACCGAGGCTCTGAAGAAGGCCGGAGCCGATCGCGACAGGATCCGGGAGGCCCTAGAAAACATCCGGGGTCTTAAGGGTATCCACGGGGTCTTCAACATGAGCCCCAAGGATCACAACGGACTTTCCGAACGAGAGGCCTTCGTGCTGGTGGAAATCCGGGGAGGAGATTTTCACCTCCTTAAGGAATAAATCCCTTCGGCGCGGGGCGGCCGGCCGCCCCACGCCCCCCGAGTCTGCATGGAAAATTTCCTGGAATTTCTCTTTTCCGGTCTGGTAAACGGGGCCATCTATGCCCTGATCGCCCTGGGTTTCATGATCATCTACAGTGCGACCGGGGTGATCAACTTCGCCCAGGGCGATCAGGGCATAGA
>JALWCD010000233.1 GCA_027036915.1 Thermodesulfatator sp.
AGCTTTACGTGGTTAAGGGTTCCGGAATGGAAAAACTTTACCGTAATGGACGGTATCGCCCTCTTACTCAGGGGGAGTATGCGGATCTCGTGGCCGAGGCCATCGCGCATTTGCCGCCGGGGGTGGTGATCCAGCGCCTTACCGGGGATCCCCGCCCGGGGGAACTGGTGGCCCCGGACTGGGCCCTGGAGAAGACCGGCACCCGCCGTCTCATCGAGGAGACCCTGCGCAATCGAGGGCTTTATCAGGGAAAATATCTGGAGTAGGGCCGTTGCCCGGGGCCGGGCTTGCGGCTAGAATGAAAGGACCATGCTCCGGGATAAAAAGCGCATCCTCGAGATCGACCGGCAACACCTCTGGCATCCCTACACCCAGATGAAGGACTACGAGTCCCGCGATCCTCTGGTGATTGCCCGGGCCCGGGGGCTCAAGCTCTACACCCTCGACGGCCACGAACTCTATGACACCATCTCCTCCTGGTGGTGCAATCTTCACGGCCATCTTCATCCGGCCCTGAATCAGGCCCTTTGCGAACAGCTCGAGTATCTCGAACACGTAAATTTTTCCGGTTTCACCCACCCTTACGCCGTGGAAGTGGTGGAAAGACTTCGCCGCTTCCTGCCGGCGGAACTTACCCGCTTTTTCTTCTCCGACAACGGTTCCACCGCGGTGGAGGTGGCCTTAAAGATGGCCTTTCAATACTGGCAGAATCGCGGCGAGACCGGACGCACCCGATTTCTCGCTTTGCAGGAGGCCTACCACGGCGACACCCTGGGGGCGGTGAGTGTGGGCGGAGTGGATCTTTTCTTCCGCCTCTATCGCCCTCTTACTTTTGAAACCTTTCGGGCTCCGGCTCCCTACTGTTACCGCTGTCCGGAAAACCCTTCCCCGGACTTCACCCGGGATGCGGAGCACATCCAGTGTGCTCTCCGGTGCCTCAAGGAGCTTGAACGGATCCTTGAGGAACACGCCGAGGAAATATGCGCCGTGATCGTGGAACCCCGACTTCTGGCCGCAGGGGGCATGATTGTCTATCCCGCGGAGTACCTGCGGGGACTCAGGGCCCTCTGTGATCGCTTCGGGGTCTTTCTCATCTTCGACGAGGTGGCCACCGGTTTCGGGCGCACCGGCACCATGTTCGCTCTGGAAAGCGCAGGTGTCATCCCCGACATCCTCTGTCTCTCCAAGGGCCTGACCGCGGGCTATCTCCCCCTGGCTCTCACCGTGACCACCGAGGAGATATACCAGGCCTTCTACGCCGACTATCTCGAAGGCAAGACCTTCTACCACGGCCACACCTTTACCGCCAACCCTCTCGCCTGTGCGGTGGCCATAGCCAACCTCAAAATTTTCGAGAAGGAACGTCCCCTGGAGAAGGGGAGAGAGGTCCGGGCCTATTTTCACCGTCGGCTCCTGGAACTTTTTGCCGACTGCCCCTATGTGGGCGACATCCGGTATCTGGGCTACGTGGGGGCGATAGAGCTCGTACGCGATCGTGGAAGCCGGAAGTCCTTTCCTCCGGAAAAACGGGTGGGGTTTCAGATCTATATGGCCTCCCTCGAGGAGGGGCTGGTGTTAAGGCCTCTGGGAGATGTGATCTACTGGTTTCTGCCTCTCTGCGTTACCCGTGAAGATCTCGATGAAATCCTCTCTCGGAGTCTCAGGGTCATAGAGCGGGTGGTGAAAGAGTATCTTTAACTTTTCGATTGCTTTTTACCGAGACTCCAGGTGGTATCTTTATTATAAGAATCCTGGCCGAGACAGAGACTCCGTGAGACTCCGTAGCCGCTACCTCCCGAAAATAGCACACCTCCGAATAAACCATCTACCGCTGGCGTCAAAATACCGCGGCTTCTCCGCCTCCGAAGCCAAACAACTCAAAGCCCTCAAGGAAAAAACGCTCGCTTAAAACGCCTCCCTGCCGAAAAAGAACTCGAAATCCAGACCCTGACCGAGATTTTTAGAAAAACCGGAGCCTCCCTAAATAGCCTGGCCCGGCGCTTCTCTACCCTCCGGACACTCCCTCTACCATGTCTCTCGTAAAGATCCCCAATGACTGGTAAAACTGACCTGGAAACTGGCCCTGAAATATCCGGCCTGGGACTATCGCATGATCACCGCCGAATTCCACCGCCTGGGCCACTTCATAAACCACAAAAGAGTCTACCGCATCTACCGCAAACTAAGTCTCCAGAGACCGGTCCTCAGACGATCCGGAAAGAAACGTCGTAAATCCCGGAAAGCTGTCGTAGAGTCTCCCGGGTATCCCCCTCGCTTTTGGAAAGGGTACTCCTCATTATACTCCTTCTGTGTTATAAAATATGCAAGCGGGAGTGGCGGAACTGGTAGACGCTCCGGACTTAGGATCCGGTGGGGTTATTCCCCGTGGGGGTTCAAATCCCCCCTCCCGCACTTAAGGCGCGCCCGTAGCTCAACTGGATAGAGCGTCGGACTTCGGATCCGAGGGTTGGGGGTTCGAATCCTCCCGGGCGCGCCAGGATTTTTTTTTAAACCTCAAATTTCGCTCTAAGTGAGTTACTGTCGCCTTTAAAGCCGCCCTGTTTCAACAAATTTTCGGCAAGTTCCTCCTTGATTTCGGGCCTGACCGTTTCGGTTTTACAGGATGCCGTAGGAGCGCAACACTTCCGCGAGCTTGCGATCCTCACGGGCAAGTTCCTTAAGGGCCTCTATTAACCGCCCGAGCTTCCCCTCCCTCTCCAAATACTCCACCGTATCCTCCCGGGCCTTCCTTATAATCGTCCGCCTATCCCAGTAGGCAAACCCGATCACCACCGCCGTTATGCTCACAAAAATGCCGGTTAAGATCCAGAGAAAGGTCATCATCTGCTCAAACCGTTTGTTTATGTCCTCAAATCGCTTATTCATATCCTCAAAACGTCTGTTTATGTCCTCAAATCGCTTGTTGATATCCTCAAAACGCTTGTCTATCATTTCAAATCTTTTTTCCATCAGTTCAAAGCGCTTGTTCATGTCCTCCCGGAGTTCAGCGAACCTTTTGTCCATCTGGTGCATGAAGGTCTGGAGGGTGGCCTCAAGACGAATGAGGCGCGCCCGATCCTCCTCCGTAAAGCCCGGGTTCCCGGAAAGGGCGGGCCCTGCAAGGATTAGAAGTAAAAAGAATGCCCACAGGATTCCTCTCATCCGCAAGCCTCCTTTCAATGGTTCTCTTTACCTTTTATATCACGAAAATGAATACTAAGGTATAGAGTCTTCCGATTTAAGCAACGGGGTTACGGGAGGAAGGGGGAGGCTCCTAGCACTTCTAAGCCCCTATGTGAACAATGATGGCTTTTAAGACCTGGTGAAAGCCGGGGTTGAACAGGGTGAAGCCTGCCAGCATGATTCCGGCCAGCACCTTGAGCCAGACACGGATAAGCTTGATCTCTCCCTCCAGACGGGCTAACTCTTCTCTGGTGGCTAGATGAGAAAGCGTCTCCTCGATTCGTGTAACTTCTCCTTCCAATCTTACAATATCGGCTTTGGTAGCTAACTCTTTAGTGAGCTCTTCCTTGATTTCGGCTTTGGCTACTTCTTTTTCTTTGTGAACCTGCTCCCTCACCGCACCGAGGCCTTCCTCAAGGGCCCGGATCACCTTCTCCGCCCGCTCACGGTCCGGAATGGCCTCCTCAATCACCCTTACCACGTCATAAGGAAGGGCCATGCTCATGCTTCCAAAATAGCCTCTTTCTCTTTGTGGGGCAATACTTTAGCCGACTTTTTTCGGAGCGCCTCAGCGCCAAAAGGATCAGAAGATGCTTTTTTAATCCGTATCCTCCCGGGCCTTTCTGATTATCGTCCGCCTATCCCAGTAGGCAAACCCTATCACCACCGCCGTTATGCTCACAAAGATGCCGGTTAAGATCCAGAGAAAGGTTATCATCTGCTCAAACCGCCGATTAACCTCCTCAAACCGCTTGTTTATCATTTCAAATCTCTTTTCCATCAGTTCAAAGCGCTTGTTCATGTCTTCCCGGAGTTCAGCGAACCTTTTATCCACCTGGTGCATGAAGGTCTGGAGGGTGGCCTCAAGACGAATGAGACGCGCCCGATCCTCCTCGGTGAAGCCCGGGTTCCCGGAAAAGACGCTTCCCGTAACGATCAGAAGGAAAAGTGGCGCCAACAAAATTCCTCTCATCCGCAAGCCTCCTTTCAATCGTCCTTTTTATCTTATATCGAGACCTCTGAAAAAGTCCATCCTGCCCCTATGGGGGAGGATTCGAAAACAGGACTCAAGGCAAAGGTTAAGGCGGCTTTTTGGGCCGCCGGGGGCGGGCATTCCCTCGCCCGCAGACTCAGGCGGGTATGATTTGACAGTGAAAGGGCTGAGCGCCGGAAGGGATCAGAAGAGATGCCGGAAAGCGCTTGAACCTTTGACCTGCACGGGTTTGCATTCCCCGATATTGGCCGTGGCGTTACAGGAAAGCCGCCACTCTATCTCCCAGTTAGGATCAGTGGTGTTGTTTTTTACCTGAAGGGTATACCCAGTGGTTCCGTTATCCAAACAGGCGGATACCGTAATATAAAACTTGCGGCGATCATCTTTGTCAGAATTAAGCCAATATTTGTTATCTGTAGAATTATCATTAAAACCTGAAAGATCTTCCACCTGGCAGGCGTATTGACCGTGATCAGTATAATATTCCTCCTGGGCCATCCTAGCAGCCAAAAGAGCTTGGACCGGATCCACCTCAAAAGCCGAACGGAAATAGTGGCGATAAACTCCAAAAGCGATAGCCGCCAGGATGGCCAAAATAGCTATAACCATCATAATTTCTACTAAAGTAAAACCTCTTCTCATAATACCATCGGAGTTAAACAAAAAATTCGTCTATTGGCGGCATCGTATCCACAGGTAACACTGGCATTTCCACCACCCACGAGATTACCGGTAGCGGTGGCATTAAAACTATGTCCACAATTGACGGGATTGCCGGTAAGGCTAATAACGATATTTCTTATATAAGTAGCGTTTGTAGTCTGACAGGATTCAACTTCAGACTTGTTTATAGAACTCTTTCCCCCCACCTCACATTTACTTACAAGCTCCATCACGCAACCCTGAGCCAGATTAATAAGTTCCTTGGCCTTAGCCTGCTTCCTGTACCAACTATACTGTCTTAACGCTACAAATGCAAGAAGGGCAATTATGACTATTATAACTAAGAGCTCTATTAAAGTAAAACCGTATTTCATTTAAGGTGGGGGGGAGGAGAAGACTCCTCCCAGGCTAGGTAATTAGCTAACCTGCAAGTTCCAGCAGGTAACATTCTGGGTGTTATTATCGTATCCGCAGGTAATGGTAGCATTGCCACCACCCTTAAGGTCTCCACTACCCGTGGCATTAAAGCTGGATCCACAGGGAACGGGATTAGGATTAACGTTAATGGTGATATTTGTAATATAGGTAGCATTAGTATTATCACACGCATCAACATTATTTTTATTAATCTGATTTGCCCCTCCCACCTCGCACTCACTCACGATGGCCATCACGCAACCCCGCGTGAGACTGATAAGCTCCTTGGCCTTGGCCTTTTTCTTATAAGTACTATACTGATTAAGTGCCACCGCCGCCAGAATAGCAATAATAGCAATAACAATCATCAATTCTACAAGCGTAAAACCCTTCTCCTTCCTCCTGGTCTTCTTCCTTACCTCCATGACTCACACCTCCTTAAATGAATTCTTTCACCTTAACCTTCAATCAAAATCCATGCCAAAAATTTTGAGCCCTGTTTTCGGTAAAAACCCCTGTTTTAAGCCCGAAAGACAGGGAAACCGGATCGATGGGCGCAGTCTTTTGACAAAAATTGTCGCCTTCGGGACAAAATTTGTCACCGCGGCCCTGCGGCTCTCCATGTATTCGGCAAACTCCGCAAACAACCGCGGCCTTCTCCTCGCCGCGGTCCCTGAAAGCCTCGTAAAGCTTCAAGGATCAGTTTTCAAGGTCATAGGACCAGACCGGAAGAATGTCGCGAGAGCGGAGAAACTCCTCAATGTCCGGAGGAAAGTCGTGGGCCACAAAAAGCCGAAAGACCGGAAGCCCCTCCTCACGAGACAAAGCCTCGGCCAGCTTCTCAAAACGTTCGATCTCCTTCTATGAAGGCAGCGTCTTCACCTCCCCCACGATGAGCAAC
>JALWCD010000234.1:0-735 GCA_027036915.1 Thermodesulfatator sp.
TTTCGGCCTGTGGATTACTACTCTCTGGACCTCTCCCGTAAGGGCCGGAGCTATCGCTTACACTCAAATCCGGCACCAGAAGCTTAAGGAAAAACCGGCCATCGTACTCTGCGCCTTCGGGACTTCCACCAGGGCCCAGGTTACCTTTGATTACTTCGAAAAACGGGTGCGAGCCGAGCTTCCGGATTATGAGATCCGTTGGGCCTTTACCTCCGAGGTCATCCGGGAAAAGATGAACCGCATTTACGACAAACGCGGTTTGAACAAGAGGCTACATAGTCTCCAGGAGGTCCTGGCGGCGCTTCATGCTGAAGGTTACCGTAAGGTTGTGGTCCAGCCTCTTCATATCTTTCCGGGGTTGGAATACCAGAATGTGGTTGAAATCTGCGACCGGTTTCCGGATCTTCGCATCGTGGTAGGGGAGCCCCTTTTCTTTCGCTGGGAATATGTGAAGGAGGTCCAGAGAGTAGTAATCCACAGGCCGAAACAGAAAATTAAAAACCACTTTATCATAGCTAACCCCCTGGCGATATTTTTAATAAGGGGGGCAGCGAGGCAGGACCGCGGGAACCACGGTCGGGTCGGAGTCCTCGCCGCACCCCACCGCTTTCGGCCCCGGGCCGGTATCCCGGCTCCCGGATCGTCCTACTCGCCGCGCCTTCCCGGCGGGCCTCTTCGGCCCGACCAGTGGCCTGTCGCCCGGAAGACCCTTGCGTCTTCCGGACCCACCCGGAA
>JALWCD010000234.1:745-6126 GCA_027036915.1 Thermodesulfatator sp.
TCACGGTTGCGGGCCAGCGCCGGATTCTCACCGGCTTCCCGTTTAACCCCGTCCCCTTACAGGGCCAGGGCACCCGGGGCCGTGTGTCGGAAACATAACATATCTCTGAAAATTGCGTCAAGTTAAAAAGATTCTCTTGTTTGCTTTAGGTCTTTAAGGTATCGTTTTACCATGAAAAAGGCTCCTTTTACGCCCTTAGGGCTCCTCTGGCCGGTGGTGGCCCTATTCCTGGCTCTGGCCCTAATTTCCTACCACCCCCAGGATCCCGGGTTCGGTCAGGTAGGCGGCGAGAGCATCCGGAACTGGGGGGGGCTGGTGGGAGCCTACCTTTCTTCCCTCCTTTTCACCCTTTTCGGCCTGGCGGCCTTTCTCATCCCGCTTACGCTCTTCCTGCTGTCTCCGGTGATCTTCAAGGAAGGTCGTTTCCCCACCCGGGAAACGATAGGGGCTCTGGCCATTATCCTGGGATTGAGCCTTGCTCTGGGCTTCATTCCCGAAAACTGGGAGGGACATTCGCGTTATCCTTTACACGGAGGTCTTCTGGGGTTTCTGGGACAGGGGCTGGTGCCTTACATCGGGGTGCCGGGCGTAATACTAATAACGCTGGTCCTGGGGCTGGGAGGCCTGGTCCTGTTCGGCAGCGCCTGGGTTTCAAGGTTTCCGCTATGGCGCTGGTCGAAGAAACGAAAAAAATCCCGAAAAGAACGAACCGGAGCCGGAGAGAACCCCGAAAGAGAGCCCTCTTCCAGCATACCTTCCAGGCCCTCTACCATGCCCGCTTTTCCGCCTCCGGTGGAACTCCTTGAGACCCCTCCTACCCAGAGAAAGGGCCCCTCGGAGGCCACGCTGCAAAACCTGGCCCGGGCCCTTCGAGAAAAGCTTCGGGAATTCGGTGTGGAGGGAGAGGTCACATCGGTAAATCCCGGCCCGGTGATCACGGTCTACGAGTTCCGGCCCGCACCGGGGGTGAAGATCAATCGCATCGCGGCCCTGGCCGACGACCTGGCCCTCGGGCTTTCGGCCGAAAGCGTGCGTATCGTGGCCCCCATTCCGGGAAAGGATGTGGTGGGGATTGAGGTCTCAAACCCCGAACGGGAGATCGTTTACCTGCGAGAGATCATCGAAAGCGAGACCTTTCGTAGATCCCGTTCGCCTTTGACTCTGGCCCTGGGCAAGGATCAGTCCGGGGCCCCGGTGGTCACGGATCTGGCCCGTATGCCGCACCTCCTCATTGCCGGGGCCACCGGAACCGGAAAAAGCGTCTTCATCCACTCCGTAATCCTGAGTCTCATCTACAAGAACACTCCGGAGAGGGTACGGTTTCTCCTCATCGACCCCAAACGGATTGAGCTTTCGATCTATGAGGGCATTCCCTATCTCCTTCATCCGGTGGTGCTTGAGCCGCGGCTGGCCACCCGGGCCCTGCGCTGGGCGGTCTCGGAGATGGAGCGGCGTTATCAACTCCTGGAAGAGACCCGGGCCCGAAATCTCGATTCCTATAACCGCCAGGCCGAGGAAAAACTTCCCTACATCGTGGTGATCATTGATGAGCTTGCGGACCTCATGGTGGTGGCCTCAAAGGAGGTGGAAACGCTCCTTACGCGGCTGGCCCAGATGGCCCGGGCCTCGGGCATTCACCTCCTCCTTGCCACGCAGAGACCCTCGGTGGATGTCATCACCGGGCTCATCAAGGCCAACTTCCCGGCCCGGATCTCCTTCCAGGTCTCCTCCCGCACCGACTCCCGCACCATCCTTGACACCCAGGGGGCGGAGAGGCTTCTCGGGGCCGGAGACATGCTCTTCCTTCCGCCCGGGGCCTCAAAACTCAAACGGATTCACGCCCCTTACGTCTCCGAGGCCGAGGTAAAACGCATCGTGGAATACCTGAGAGCCCAGGGTGAACCCGAGTATCTGGCCGACTTTACGGCCCTTGAGGAGGATTCCGAAGGCCTCTTGGAAGCCCCTGAAGATGAGGCCGACGACGAACTCTACCGCGAGGCCGTAAAAATCGCCATGCAGCAGGGAAAGATCTCGGTCTCTATGTTGCAGAGACGCCTCCGCATAGGTTATAACCGAGCCGCCAGGCTCGTAGAACGCATGGAGGAGGAGGGCATTGTTGGCCCGAGTGACGGTGTGCGTCCTCGTCCTGTGCTTGTGGATCGCAAGTCTTGAGGCCGAATCCCTGTCGCCTGAGACCGTGCTGAACCGGGTGGAAAACTTTTACCGCCAGGTAATCAGTCTCTCCGGAACCTTTTCGCAGGAAGTTTACTGGCGCAGGGGCTACGAGGTGGAGGCTTCGGGCGGGAAATTCTGGTTCTGCAAGCCCGATCTTCTGCGCTGGGAATATCGCTATCCGGAAAGGCTCCTCATCGTCTCCGACGGAAAGAAGGTCTACTTCTACTCCGAAGAGGACCGAGAGGTCCTTGTCTTCCCTCCGGAAAAGGCCTTTTCCAGACTCGTCCTGGGGTTACTTTCGGGACGGATAGAGTTTTCCCGGAGGTTTAAACTGCTTTCGGGTTTCCCGGGGGAAGAAGGCTTTTATTTCCTGGAGCTTAAACCCCGGAAGGAGGAAAGTGTCTCGCGCATCAAGCTCAAGGTCAGAAGCCGGAACGGAGAGATCCGGGAAATCTGGTACTGGGATCCTTTAGGAAACCTGACCCATCTCGCCTTGGAGAAAATCAAAATCAATCCTAAAATTGACAAACAAAAATTTTCCTTTCAGATCCCCGAGGGAGTAGAAATAATAGAAGAAACTCAAGGAGGCTCATAAAAATGGAAAAAGAGAAACTTCAGGCCGAGATCCGAAAGCTTGCCGAAGACCGCAAGGCCCTCATTCTGGCCCACAACTATCAGCCGCCTGAGATCCAGGAGATCGCAGATCTCGTGGGAGACTCCCTGGAACTCTCCCTTAAGGCCGCAAAGACCGAGGCCCGGGTGCTGGTCTTCTGCGGCGTGGTCTTCATGGCCGAGACCGCGGCCATCGTCTCCCCGGAAAAGATCGTCCTCCTTCCTAATCGCGAGGCCGGCTGCGCCATGGCGGACATGATCACCCCGGAGGACGTGCGCGCCCTGCGCGAGAAACACCCCGGAGCCCCGGTGGTGACCTACGTCAACTCCTACGCCGATGTCAAGGCCGAAAGCGACATCTGCTGCACCTCGGCCAATGTGGTGCGGGTCATTGCCAGTCTCCCGGAAAAGGAGATCATCTGCCTTCCGGACATGAATCTGGCCCGCTACGCCCAGCGCCACTTTCCGGAAAAAAAGATCATCTATCACGAGGGCTTTTGCCCCTTTCACGACGTGCTTACCGCCGAGGACGTAAAACGCGCCCGCAAGGCCCATCCCGAAGCCCTTTTCGTGGCCCATCCCGAGTGCCGACCCGAGGTCATCGACCTTGCCGACCACGTGGCCTCAACGAGCGGCATGCTCCGCTTCTGCCGCGAATCCGAGCACAGGGAATTCATCATCGGAACCGAGGTGGGCCTGCTTTACCCCTTACGCAAGCAGAACCCGGACAAAAAGTTTTACCCGGCCTCGGAGAAGATGCTCTGTGAGGCCATGAAGATCACCACTCTGGAGCTGGTCCACCGGGCCCTTGAGACCCTTGAGCCCCGGGTGGAGGTCCCGGAGGAGATCCGGGTGCGGGCCCTTCGAGCCGTAAAACGCATGCTTGAAATCCCGCGGGGGTAGGGTCTTGAGCGAAACCCTAAAACTCTTTGCCTGGCGGGCGGAAAAGTTTTTCCGGGAGGCCTTCCGGCACTTTGAGGAGGGAGACCTTGAACTCTCGGCCTTTTTTGCCGAACAGAGCGCCCAGCTTTTCCTCAAATCCTATCTCCTGGAACACACGGGAAGCTTCCCCCAGACGCACAATTTACACCGCCTCTTTCGAGAGGCTGCCAAGGTGGATGCCGCCTGGGAGACCTTTTACCGGGAAAGGGTCTCGGTGGTGGACGATCTCTACCAGGCCTATTTCACCTCCCGTTACCTTCCCTTTGAGTTTGAGCGGGAGGCCGTCTCCCGCATGCTTGAATTTCTGAAGGAACTCCGGGGGCGCCTGCGTGGAACTCAATCTTGACCCTTACCTTGAAGCCGTTAAGGAACTCCGGCCCTATTTTGAAGGCTGGGAGGAGATCCTGCGGGTTTTTTTGCGCACCTGGGAGGAAGCGGGCCACCCCCGGGTAAGACTTTTCGTCTTCGGTTCCATCCTTTCGGGAAAGGCCCATCCGGCGCTCTCGGACATCGATGTCCTGGTCCTCGTCCCGGAGAAAGAAGATCTTTCGGAAATAAGACGGCTCTGGCTTTCGGAGTTCCGCAAGCGCCATCCCTTCCACCCCTTTGAGTTCCACTTTGCGGATTCCGAACTCTTCAAAAACTGGTATAGTCGGTTCGTGGACCGCTGGCATGAAATAAAGCCTTAAGGAGGGAGGGGCTTAGGTGAGGGTTTCCCGCATTGAGGTGGCTTTTAAGCCGGGGCTTCGGGACGCCCGGGGGGAGAAGGTCCTTCGCCGGGCGCGGGAGTTTCTGGGGCTTCCGATTGCGGCCGTGCGCACGGTAAGGGTCTATTTGGTGGAGGGGGACTTTTCCGCCGGGATCCTTGAGGGATTCGCGCGCGAGGCCCTCTGCGACCCGGTGATCCAGGTTTTTTCTATAGAAAAACCCTTAGCCCCGACCCTGGGCTTTGACTATGACTGGGTGATTGAGGTGGGTTTCAGGCCCGGGGTTACGGACAACGAGGGCCGCGTGGCGGCCGAGGCCTTTGAACTTCTCCTTGAGCGTCCGCTTGATCCCTCCCGCGAGGGGGTCTATTCCGCCATGCAGTACCTCGTAAAGGGCGAACTCTCGCGGGAGGACCTTGAGCGACTGGCCCGGGAACTTTTGGCCAACGAACTCATTGAACGCTGGTGGATCCTTAACCGGAGGGAATACGAGGTCTCCGGTCTCTCCTATCCCGCCCCCCGGGTTACGGAGAGATCCGAAGCCACGGTGGAGACCTTTGACCTTTCCCGTCTTTCGGACGAGGAACTCCTTTCCCTTTCGCGGGAGCGGCTTCTGGCCCTCTCCCTTTCCGAGATGCAGACCATCCGGGACTTCTTCCGGCGTCCGGATTTTGTGGAGGAGAGGCTTAAGCACGGACTCGGCCCGGAGATCACAGATGTGGAGCTTGAGTGCTTAGCCCAGACCTGGTCCGAACACTGCAAGCACAAGATCTTTAACGCCCGCATCCACTATCGCGACCTTGAGACCGGGGAAGAGTTCACGGTGGACAGCATCTTTTGCACCTACATCCGGGGGGCCACGGAAAAGATCCGGGAAAGGCTCGGGGAGCGGGACTTCTGCCTTTCGGTCTTCGTGGATAACGCCGGAGTCATAAAGCTTAACGA
>JALWCD010000235.1 GCA_027036915.1 Thermodesulfatator sp.
CCCCCGTCCCAGGGCGTCGATGTGAAAGTCCACCAGCCGCAGTTTCTCTCCCTCTCCTTCCTCACCAAAAACGTATCCCAGGGCCCTGGCCACCGCCCTGAAGGCCGCATCCACCGAGCCCACCCCCACCTCCACGGCCACCCTCTTTCCGGACTCGGCGTCCTCCACCTCTACCTGGGCGATGGGCCGAAGAGAGGTCCCGTAAAGGCTTGAAACCTGGGCGGAGATCACGCGGTAACGATAATTCCCGGACAGAAACTCGTCGTAGAGAATTCCCTCCAGATACTCATCGGGGATCCGCCGGAGCACATCCTTGATCTCGGACCGGAACCGTTCGAATATCCTGGAAAGAGCCTTCCGGGAAAGTCGCCAGCCCAAGCTCCGGAGCTTATAGTCCACGGCGTGGCGCCCGGAATGTTTGCCCAGCACGATGGCGCTCCCGCTCCAGCCCACGTCCTCCCGGTTCATGATCTCGTAAGTCAGGCGGTGGGCGATCACCCCGTGTTGATGTATGCCGGACTCATGGGCAAAGGCGTTGGCTCCCACAATGGCCTTATTGGGCTGGACGAACATACCCGTAAGACGGGCCACGAGCTGACTGACAGGCACGATCCTGCGCGTGTGGATACCGGTTTCAAGGGGCTGCCCCAGACGCTCCCGGAAGAAGTCCGCCCGGGTCCTGAGGGTCATGACCACCTCTTCCATG
The DNA here is from genome assembly GCA_027036915.1 of Thermodesulfatator sp. Classification (GTDB taxonomy): domain Bacteria; phylum Desulfobacterota; class Thermodesulfobacteria; order Thermodesulfobacteriales; family Thermodesulfobacteriaceae; genus Thermosulfurimonas_A. The sequence goes on from JALWCD010000235.1 coordinate 707, forward strand.
GCCGCGTTTCCGGCCCGCTCCCCGATACCGTTCACCGTACACTCCACCTGGCGAGCCCCGGCCAGGAGAGCCGCCAGACTGTTGGCCACCGCAAGCCCCAGATCGTTATGGCAGTGAACCGAAAGCCGCAGATCTCCGGACTCGAGCGCCTCTCCGAAACCGGCCTCCCGGAGTCTTTCCACCAGAAAGGCGATGAGTTCATGGTATTCCTGCGGCACGGTGTAGCCCACCGTATCCGGGATGTTGATGACCCGGGCCCCGGCCTGGGCCACCCGAATGACCACCTGAGCCAGGTATTCCCGATCGCTGCGGGTGGCGTCCTCCGCGGAAAACTCCACGTTGGGGGTGAAACGGCGGGCCAGCCTGACCGCCTCCTCGGCCAGCGTGAGAACCTCCTCCCGGCTCTTGCGGAGCTTGTATTCCAGATGGATGTCGGAGGTGGCGATAAAGGTGTGAATGCGGGGATTTTCGGCCTCCCGCAGGGCTTCCCAGGCCACCTCTATATCTTTAGGATTGGCCCGGGCCAGAGCCGCAATCTCCACCCCTTTGAGCTCCCGGGAGAGGGTCTTCACGGCCTCGAAGTCCCCCGGAGAGGCCACCGGGAACCCGGCTTCGATTACATCCACCCCGAGGTCCACCAGGGCCCGTCCGATCTCAATCTTCTGGTTCATGTCGAGCGAGACCCCGGGCGATTGTTCCCCATCTCTCAGGGTGGTGTCAAAGATATAGACCCGATTAGTCATTCCAACCCCCGTTTTGACCTGTTATGTCTGCATTTTAATGCTCGTTGACGCCCCCCACAAGGAGTGCTAGTTAGAAGGTAAATCCTCAAGGAGGCCGGGAGATGAAGATCTACTATGACCAGGATGCGGATCTCTCGATCCTGCAGGACAAGACCATCGCGGTCCTCGGGTATGGCAGTCAGGGGCACGCCCACGCCCTGAACCTCCGGGACAGCGGGCTCAAGGTGGTGGTGGGGCTGCGCCCGGGGGGAGCGAGTTTCGAGAAGGCCAAGGCCGACGGTTTCGAGGTCCTTTCCCCCTCGGAGGCCTGCGCCAAGGCCGAGGT
>JALWCD010000236.1 GCA_027036915.1 Thermodesulfatator sp.
GGTAAGACGGGCGTGACTGAAGATGACCGCGGGGTAGAACCTGCTCCTCCGGACCCGGCCCTCCCGATCGAAATCTATTTCCACGGTCAGGGCCAGGCGTTCCACCCGGGGGTTGAGGCTGCATATGCCGTTTGAGAGCTTCTCCGGAAACATGGGGACTACCATATTCGGAAAATAAACGCTGGTTCCCCGTTTATAGGCCTCCTCGTCGAGGGCCGAGCCGGGCGGCACGTAATGGGAGACATCCGCAATGGCCACGTAGAGTTTGTAGCCCGTGCGGGTACGTCGTACGCACACGGCGTCGTCGAAGTCCCGGGCGTTCTCTCCGTCGATGGTCACCAGGGGCACCCGGGTAAGATCCCTCCGTCCGACTTTATCCTCCGGCCGGACCTCTTCCGGTACGACCTGCAGCGCTTCGCGCACCCGACGGCTCCAGCGATAAGGAAGCTCATAGTTGTAGATTACGGCTTTGGCCTGGGTGGAAAGATCCTCCGGGTCTCCCAGTACGGTTACTATCCGACCCTCGGGTATGCGGCGTCCGGGAGAAAAGTCGGTAATCTCGGCCACCACCATCTGGCCGTCTTCGGCCCCCCGGGTCTTGTCCGGTGGGATCAGGATCTCGATGGGGAGCCGTTCGTCCTCGGGGATCACGGTGGAAACCCGGCGGCTCCGGTAGAAGAAACCCACGATCTTTTTGCGGCGTCGTTCAAGGATGCGGATGACCGAGCCTTCCGGGCCCTTGCGGGTGCGCCGCTCTATGCGGGCCACCACCAGATCTCCGTCGAGGGCCCCTTTGAGCCTTCCCGGAGGGATGAAAACCGAGGGGTTTTTTTCGTCCTCCGGATTCACGAAGGCGTAGCCCTCGGGATGCACGGCCAGGCGCCCGGTGACCAGCTGCATTTGTTCCGGAAGACCGTAGCGGCGTCCTTTGAGATGAACGAGAATACCCTCCCGGGCCATGCGTTTTACCAGGCGCCTGAAGGTGGGCCTTTCGGTTTTGGGAATGTTAAGGAGGTGATAAAGCTCCCGCAGGAGAAGGGGCCTTCCGGCCTTTTGAAAGGCCTCTCTTATTCTTTCTTCCGGGGACTTTTTGCGACTCTTAGCCACCGAAAATCAACGAGGGAAGTTGATACGGCGAATATAGTCCTCCCCCGCCTTGGCGATGAGGGAGGCGGCTTTGGCCTCTAGAATCTTTTCTATCAGGGCCTCGAGATCCCGATTCTCCACCTGCATGGTTTCAAAATAATAAAAAACGGGTGAGAGGTAAACCCCTCACCCGTCATCTGGTGATTTTTAGTCTAAATTTTATCGTTTGAGATTGATCAATTCGTCAAGCATGGTGTCGGTGACGGTGATGATCCGGGCGTCGGCCTGAAAGCCCCGCTGGAAGATAATCATTTTTACGAATTGCTCTCCCAGGTCCACGTTGGACTGCTCCAGACTGTTAGGGGCGATGGAGCCGAGCCCGTTGGTGCGCGGCTTTCCGGTGATGGGGGGACCGGAGCTGGTGGTCTCCCGGAAGAGATTGCCCCCCACTTTGTCGAGCCTTTCCGGGGCGTTGAAGTTAGCCAGCGCCACCATCCAGAGGGGGATCACCCGGCCGTTGGAGTAGTGTCCGGTGATGACCCCATCGGTATCCACGGAAAGGGATTCCAGAGACCCCGGGCCGAAGCCGTTCTGGTCATAGAAAATGGTGGAGTTGCTGGTGGCGTACTGGGTGGTGCGCACCGATTCCGAACGCCAGGAGTCCTTGTAGTAGTAACCGTAATTGAGTTCGATCTGCTGGAGGGCCTTGGCGTTAGCCCCCTGATCCTGTTCCGAGCCCGCGGGACGATTGTCCACCAGGTCGATTCCCAGGAAGTCGGCTACGAGAAGGGGATAACCGTTGGCTCCGGTGGCCTCGAAGCCGTCGGCCGGATCGGCTACGGGTACCCCGCTGGTATTTATGATCTTTACCGGTGCCCCGGTGTTGGCATCCAGCCGATAGGTTTCATAGAAAACTTTTACGTTACCCTGGTTGTCGAAAGCCAAGCGGCCGTACATCAAAACCCCGCGCTTGCTTGCGGCATAAGTGCTTCCGGACTGGACCTCCCGGTTTACGGTTATACTTCCCTCCTCGGTGGTCCACTGCATGGGGTTGGTGTCCCGAACGAAGTCCCTCTGATCCTCCGCGGGGTTACAGGTCACCAGAAACTCATAGGTGTTGTCCCGGGTGGTGGTGTCGTAATAGATGGTAATTTCGTGGGGCGTTCCTAGGGAATCGTAGATGGTGAGGGTGGTTCGATAGGTATACTCCGTTGAGGCCAAAGGGGTTTCGTTGCGGGCGTCCCAGCGATCAAAGAGCGTGGGGACCTCCTGGAGGGCGTATTTGGTTTCAGAAAGAGAGGTGGAACCGGAAAGTGTGACCTGGGACCAATCGATGGTTACCATCTGTGTGGTGCCGTCCAGAAAGAACCAGGCCGAGATGTCGGCCACATTGCTGCCCTGAGCCAGGATGGTACCCCCCTCTCCGGTAGGGTCAGGCGGAGCCGGGGAGGTGGGGTTTTCCACTACGTAGTAATCCCATCGACTATCTCCGCTGTCGTAATAAAGCCATAGACGCAGGTTTCGATCCGTGCCATTGGCATCCTTTACCGTAAAATCATGACTGGCCCACGTATCGCTTACGATGGTGCCTGAAATTTCCACTCGGCCCTCTCTTCCCGGGGCCGAGAGGGTGTCGGTGGAAGTGGTGTGGGTGAGGGCACTCCAATCAATGATGATGTTTTCTCCGGTACTCGGAAGTTCAATGGTAGCCCGGGTGGTGGTGACCCCTGTTCCCTGGGCCAGGATGGCTCCCGAAGAATCGTTTTCCCGGATGGTGTAATTCCATTTGTTGAGGGTGGCGTTATAGGTGAGTTCAACATAGACCTTGTGGTCTATACCGTTTACATCTCTTATTACGAAAGTGGTATTAACCGTACTGCCGTCGTCTACATCGCCGTTAAGGTTTACGATAATGGTCTCGAGTTCCTCCCGGGCATCCAGATTGGTGATGACGTCGATCTTGGAGGTGGCCACCGGGGAGGAGGTTCGATCGATGCGGATGTCAGTGATGGCCCCAGTGATGTCGCCCGTGTTCTCGTCAATGCGCCAGCCCTGAACCCGAAAACCGGCGGGGTTTACCAGGTAGCCGTTTTTGTCCACCGTGAACTGTCCATCCCGGGTATAAAAGATGTTTCCGGTGGACCCGGGTTCTTTGACCATGAAAAAGCCGTTTCCAGCGATGGCGAGATCCGTGGGGCTGGCCGTGGATTCAAAGGATCCCTGTCCGAAGGTGGGATAGAGGGCCTGGACCGTGGCCCCGCGTCCCAGCTGTCCGGAGCCGGAGGCCGTATTGATACTCTGGGCCATCACGTCCTGGAAGGTGACCCGGGCCCCCTTGAAGGCCGTAGTATTAAGGTTGGCCACGTTATCGCCCACCACGCTCATACCGTGGCCCAGGCTCTTGAGACCGCTTGTTCCGGTAAAAAGGGCGTCTGTAAGTGCCATGTCCTACCCCTCCTTTTCTAAATTTTCGGCCTATTAGGCCAAAACTTTAAGGTCTATTATCTAGCCCTCAGAAAATCCTCGAGCATCTGGTCGGCGGTGGTAATGACCCGGGCGTTGCTCTGAAAGACTCTCTGGAGCGTAATGAGGTTCACCATCTCCGAAGCCAGGTCTACATTGGAACCCTCAAGGGCTCCAGAAGCCAGAGCTCCCACGGCGCTTCTCCCGGGGGCGAATATCTCGGGAAGAGTGCCCGGAAGAGCTTTGAAGAGGTTGTCGCCTGCCCGTTTCAGTGAATCCTCGGCTCCCCTGAAATCCGCTAGAAAAATGCGGCCCACTTCCTGCGACTGCTGGTTGGTATAGTAAGCCTTTACCGTGCCTTCCGTGTCGATTTCCACCCGGTCGAATATGCCGGGTGGATAACCGTCCTGATCCTGATAGTAGACCGCAAAGGGGGCCCCATAGAGATGTACGGATTGAGGAGTTCTCACCAGATCGCTACCATCGAAGTAAAAACCGAGATCCAGAGTGACGGTTTGAGGTGTGCCGGTGAAATTTAAAGTGAACTGTGGTCTCTGGGTGACGGTAAGATCTATAGGGGTGGTGGTGCCGTCGAGATTTACGGTATAGAATTCCGCTCCGCTGATCTCTCCGCTGGCTCCGAAATTGAGGGTTCCCCAGAGAAGGGCCCCGGCGTAACGTCCGGAGCCTCGCCAATCTTCGGTGGGATCGGCCAGGGTCAGGAGCATTTCATACTGATTGTTCTGATCTGTGGTGTCGAAATAAAGGTTGAGCTTGTGGGCCACCCCGGTGGGATCGTAAACCCCAAGGGTGGTTACAAATTCATAATCCGAGTTCGAAATGGGGCCGGTGGAGCTCAGGGCGTCCCAGGCCTCAAGAAGGCTTCGGGAGGTGGTCTCCCGTTCCTTGCGGGCGTCGAGGTTCAATTCCAGGCGGATGGTTTCGGTGGCTTTTCCTGGTATGGTTTGAGGAATTTCAAGTGGTGCTAGGGCGGTAAGGTCTGTAGGACTGGCGTCCACGGCGGCTCCCAGAAGATGAAGTCCCAGGGGAGAAGCCAGGCGAAGGGTCCCCTGTCCGGTTTCTTCGAGCCGGAACTGCCCGTCCCGGGCAAAAAAGTATTCCTGGCTCCGGGGATCCTGAAGAACGAAAAAGCCCTTTCCCAGAATAGCGAGGTCCGTGGGGATGTCAGTGGCATTTAAACTTCCGGGAGAAAAATTGATCTCCAGATCCTTTACCCGACTTCCAAGGCCCCTCGAATAGGGGAGAACCTCTCCGGAGACTTCCGCAAAAACCTCCTCAAAAACGGCTCTCGAACTCTTAAAGGCCGTGGTGTTGAGGTTGGCAATATTGTCCGCCGCCACCCGCATCCCGCGGGTCTGGGTATTAACCCCGGAGTATCCCAAGTAGATGCTGCCGAAAAGTCCCATGGCCCACCTCCTCTTAGAGGAGGATCTCCTCTATTTCTTCGGTCTTCACCCGATTCTCGCCATTGACCACCACCTGAGCCTCATCCCCGAGGAGGGCTCCGGTCACCCTTCCGTAAACCCAGAGGGTGGCCTCGGCGGGCTTTCCGCTGGTAAAAACCTTTAAGCGATAGTTCCCATCCGACACCAGCTCTCCGTCTTTATCCGTGGCGTCCCAGTCTATGCGGTGTTTTCCGGCGGAAAGGGCCCCGAGATCAAGCCGTTTTATCTCCCGTCCCTTTTCGTCGTATATCGCCACCGAAACCTCTGCCGCCGGTTCCTCAAGTTCAAACTCCGCCCCCAGAAATTTTCCGGCCTCCACCCGTCCGTAATCCCCTTTGATCTTTACCCCTCGCCCTACAAGCGAGGAAAGAAGCGATATTCTCTGCTCCCTTACGGTCTGCATGAATTCCTCGAAGTTTTCGTTTAAGTCAAAAAGCTGATCCACCTGGCTGAAAAGGGCCATCTGCATGGCCATTTCGTTATTTTCTATGGGTTTCATGGGGTCCTGATACTGGAGCTGTTTGATGAAAAGAAGGATGAAATCTTCACGGTTCAGCGTCTTTTTGGGGACCCTATCCAGAGCCAGAGGTTGTCCGGTCTTTTCATCCACTCCGGCAATCATAATTCCCTCCTACACCACGAGATTGAGACGCCCCGGAGCCCATTCCGGGAAGCGGGAGGACTCTTCCCGGTTCTCGGAAACCCTTTCCAGAGACTCAAGAGGCGTGCGATTTCGCCTCTTAAAGTCCTCCCCTCGCGAGTTCTCTCCGAAAAGGTTTCCGCCTTCTCCGGAGCCGAAATAGGAGATCTGGAACTCGGAGAGCTGGAGTCCCAGATCCTGAAGAGCCTCCCTGAGATGGGGAAGATGCAGGTGGAGCTGATGGGCGGCTTCGGTCTTTTCCACCCGCAGGAAAAGGCTAACCTCCCGATGCTGGACCCGCACGTCCACCTCCACTTCTCCCAGCTCCGGAGGCTCAAGCCTTATCCGGGCCTTTTTCATACCGGAGGGGTGGACTTCGAGAACCATCTCCTTTACCAGATGGGGGATCTCCATGGGCGATTTCACCGGAACCTCCCGGGA
>JALWCD010000237.1 GCA_027036915.1 Thermodesulfatator sp.
TCAAGAGGCTTGGAGAGGAGCAGCTCCACCGCCGGGGTCCGCCCGCCTCCGCACTCCAGATAGAGATCGTCTTTTCGTACCCGCTCGCCCTCGAAGGCCGGAGCGTAGGCCACCGGGATGTCCAGCTTGACCGTGGTGACCTTGAGGCCCCGGACCTCGATGGCCCGATCCACGATTTCCTCATGCGGCACTTTGGAGACCACGTGTTCATAAGTGCAGATCCCGTAAGGTTTGATCTCCGGCTCGTCCCAGTCCGAGATCACCGGGAAGCCCCAGTTGATGGCGCCGGCCCCGTTGGCGTACCACTCCTCCGAGATCGGCCCGAAGGTGATGGCGAAGGCGAAGGTCCGGTCCTTGTTGTAAAGGAGGTTCCCCATGTAATCGCCGGGTTTGATGCCCCCGAAGGCCATGGCCACCCGGCAGGCGAACCCGATGGCGAAGACCACCGAGGTGTAATCCGGCCCGAAGGGAATGAGCCGGGTGGGCCAGCCCAGCTGGACCCCGGCCTCCCGAAGCATCTCCGGCATATAGCGTCCATCGGTATGATGATGCATGAAGACATAGAGGTTCTTTTCCTGGAGCTCCTGGGCGATCCTGACCGCCGTTTCCTTGTCCGGCGGAGCTCCCAGAATGGCCGCAAAGCCGGGAGCCGTACCGTCCACGAACTCCACTCCGCGCTTCCGGAAGATCACGTCGTCGGCCGCCCCGAGCCAGAGGTTCCCGTTCACGGGCTCCTCGGTCTTGGTGTAGAAGTTGGGGTCCTCAAGGTACCGGATGGCCTCAATGACCTCCTCCGCAAAAAAAGTGGCCATTCCGGCATCCAGGGCCGGCCCCAGATACGGCGTCCAGAGCTCATCCTCCGGGATCGGCGGAAGTAACCTCCGGGCCTCCTCCAGCACCTCCCCGCAATCTCCCAGCTTCTTCACCGGATACCCCAGCATGGCATAGATGATGGGAAGATAGTAGGCGGTGTTCGGAAAGGACACCTCCTTTTCCTTTCCGAATTTCTTCACCGCCTCCTCATATTTTTCCTGGGCCCGTTCCACAATCTTGTGAGCCCCGCGGATGGCCTTGGTGGCAATGATCTTCGACATACCTCAACCCCTCCTTTAATTTTGTTGCATAAGCCCTCTAATTATCGTTCTTGTGAGTTCTATGGCCTTCGGATGACGCATGATGAAAAGATCCCCTCCGGCCAGGGCCAGGGCCACGGAGGTGATGGCTTCCATGAGGATACCACGGACTTCCTGGTCTCCCAGCAGATCGTCACTGGGCAGTCCCACCTCTTTGGTCTTCCAGACCTCACGGCCCACGTTACAGATAAAAGGTACCTGAAGCTTGTCGTCCTGCGCGTAGAGGGCCGCAAGCCTTATCCGCTCCATAACCGAGTAGGTGTACTCCAGACCGTATCCCAGGGCCCCGATGGAGGGGTCCATGAGGATCTTGTCCAGCGCCACCCCGACGTTTTCCAGAAGGATGTTGAGCTGCTTGGCCAGGTTCACATCGATGGGACTTGAGGCCACCACCGGAAGACCGTACCCCATGGCCGTAGCCCCGATGGTCCGGTGATTGGCCTCCTCCACCGGCCCGATCACCGCCCCGCGATCACCCAGGACTTCGGCCACCTCGCGCAGAACCTCTACATCCTTTTCCGCATGCCCCGCACCCCAGACGATCAGGGGCACATCCACGGCTTCCGCCACCTTCTCCACCACCTCCCGGGCGTGCTTGGCGTCCAGATTGAGATAGTTGGGATCGGTCCCCATGAGATAGATACAAACGGCCTCGGCCCCGTAAGTCTCCACACACTTTTTGGCCCAGGCCGCCGGGTCATCCAAGACATCCGCAAAATACCTGGTGAGGCTTTCCGGCCAGCCCTCCGGTTTCACGTCCAGGACTTCCATGGCGATCCGCGGCTCATGCCGCATCTCGCCTTCAAAGAGGTGGAAGGGCAGAACATTGGTTCCGCCCACCTTGAAGGCCTTCTCCCCTTTTCCGATCTCCACCTCGCGGATAAAGGCCGTCCCGGGCTCCTTATAAAGGTCCTCCGGGAGACCGGCCGCCCGCTCGGAAAGCGGACGATACTCCCCGGAAAAGCCTCCCAGCTCGACCCCCTCGGCCGGAGGAGCCGGCGCAGGTTTCTCCTCCGGTTTGACCTCCTCCGGTTTTTCCTCGGGCTTCTCTTCCACCCGGGCTTCGACCTTTTCCTCTTTCTTTGCTTCCGGTTCGGGTTTCTCTTCTTTGACTTCGGGCTTGGCCTCCTCCGCCGGAGGTCTGGCCTCCTCAATCGGGGGTTTCTCCTCTACCGGGGGCTTCTCTTCCGCCACTGGTTTCTCTTCCACCTTGACCTCAAGGCGCGGTACCTCCGGCACTTCTTCCGGCACCACCTCTCCGCCGAGGAGGGCCCTTTCGAGCCGGGCCAGGCTGTCGTGAAGGAGATTGATGCCCTCGCGCAGGGCCTCCATGCTCGAACGCACCGTGGAGAAGACCTCTTTGACCGCCTCGACCGGGATCTCGAGCTTCGGCGGAACCTCCTCCGGGACCTTTTCGGACGGCGGAGCCAGGACCTCCACGCGCTCCACGGGTTTTTCCACCTCCACCGCGATGGGCGAACGCACCTCGGCCTCGAGCGGACGCGGATGAAGCCCCGCCCGCTTCACGATTTCAGGCACGGCCTCTTCCCACTCGATGGCCATGATGTGCACCCCGGCCACCCCGGGGATCTCCCGCACCTGCTGAATGATCTCCACCGCGATGTTGATCCCCTCCTCACGCTTGTCCTTGGCCTCCTTCAGACGCTTGAGGATCTCGTCCGGGACATCCAGCCCGGGCACGAAATATTTCATGTAGCGGGCCATCCCGAAGGACTTGGGAGGGGTAATACCCGCCAGGATGTAAGCCTTTTCGGTGAGACCGAGATCCCGGGCCATCTCCATGAACTTACGAAAACGCTCCACATTATAGACGATCTGGGTCTGTATAAATTCCGCCCCCGCCCGGATCTTCTTCTCAAGTCTCTTCACCCGGAATTCGAAGGGGTCGGCAAAGGGGTTGGCCGCGGCCCCCAAGAAAAATTCCGGCCGGGCCCCGGTGAGCTCCTCCCCGCAGAGGAACTTCCCCTCGTCCCGCATTCCCCGCACCATGGCCAGGAGCTGGATGGAATCCAGATCGAAAACCCCCTTGGCCTCCGGGTGATTACCGAACTTCTGGTGATCACCGGTTATGCAGAGGAGATTCCGTATCCCCAGGGCCGCCGCCCCCAGGAGATCGGCCTGCATCCCGATCCGGTTCCGATCCCGGCAGGTCATCTGAATGACGGACTCCACCCCCTCGGCCATCACCAGGACCGCCGAGGCGATGGAGGACATCCTTACGATGGCCGTCTGACAATCGGTGATGTTGGCCGCGTCCACATACCCCTTGAGGATCCGGGCCTTGCGCCTTACCACTTCTCCGTCGGCGCTTTTGGGAGGCCCGATCTCCGCGGTAACCGCAAAGTGCCCTTCGGAAAGGACCCGATGCAGATGGCTTCTCGGTTCCACCGTCTCCCTCCTCTCTTACGTTATCCCATCTTCAGATCTTCCCTTACTCTCTCCCGGGGACCACCGTGTCCGGCCGGACGCCAGTCCTTGGCCGGAAAGAAGTTCATGAGACGATCCAGCTCTCCCCGGGCCGAAAGCCTCTCATAAATCTGATGCCACACGCAGGGGACCTCCGGTCGAATCTCACAACGCCCGCCCTGCGAACCCCCGCAGGGACCATTCAGAAGATTCTTGGCGCACCGGGCGATGGGGCAGAGCCCCCCTGTAACATCCAGAATGCAGTCCCCACACCCCCGGCATTTCTCCTGCCACTCCCCCAGGGCCGGATTGGCCCCGTAAAAGGTGGTGTCCACCCCGGGATAGACCCGGATCTCCGGAAAGAGATCCGCTATCAGGTTCACCCCTACCCCGCAGGCCATGGAGACCACGGCCTCGTATTCCCGCGCCATATCCTTTAGGGGGGCCAGATACTCTGGATCGCACTGCCGAATAAAGGTGGCCTCGCCGGTCTTAAGCGGCCGGCCGGAGAGCTTGCGCGCCAGCCTCAGGGCCGCCGCCATGGTCTCCACCTCCCGGTCGCCGCCCGCCGAACACACCGCCACACACCCCCGACACCCCAGAACCAGAACCCTCTCGTAGGGCTCTATGGCCTTGAGGACCTTGGGAATCGGTCTCCTCTCTGCAATTATCATTTTGCCTTTCTCCTCAAGACTTAGACTTCATATTTAAAGCTGTTTCAAAAGTACGGCGAACCTCCTCCATGAAAGGCCCGGTGTCCAGTCGCGGAAGGAAGGCGAATCGCACCCGCTCCGGCTCAAGCCCGATCTCCTCAAGGATCTTCCTGGCCCCGAGCACCTTCTTTTCCGCTCGCAGGCTTCCCGAAAGATTATGGCACCTGTCCTTCTCGCAGCCGGCCACCAGCACCGCCTCCGCCCCTTCCTCAAAGGTCTTTAAAATGTCCGCCACCTCGATGTGCCCGGAACAGGGATACCTTTTGAGAATCACCTCTCCGGGAATTCCCCGGAAGTCTTCCTCCCCCGCCTGGTTGGTGTAATGGCAGCAAAGAACACCAATGGTTATGTTCGCCATCAGACCGCCACCCCCACCTTCAAGATCTCGAATTCGGCCGCCGGTTTAAGCTCGATGGCCCGGGCCGGACATTCCCGCACGCAGATTCCACAGGCGTGACACTTGGCCGGGTCAATCACCGCATAACCCTCCTGCCTGATTTCCGGAGCCCCGAAGGGGCAGACCCGCACACAGGTAAGACAGACCACACACTTTCCGGGATTAACCCGGGCCAGACGTCCGGCCTCAAACAGGGTCTCCTCACTGGCCAGCCCTGTCTTCAGGGCATAGGCCCGCAGGGCCCGGATGACCTCCGCGGGCTTGACTTCCATGGGGCAAACCGGCACGCAGCTTTCGCACTGGGAACAATACCAGAGAAGCTCTCCTCCGAAGAGTTTCTCCTTGAGCCCCAGAATGGTGGCGTGCACGATCACCCGGGGATCAAAGTCTTTCCGGACCTTTTTCACCGGACAGATCCCCGAACAGGCCCCACACCGAAAACACTGACTGTAAGTCTCCGGTAATCCCTCCACCTCGGGCAACCATTCCCTTGACAGTTCCAGACGCATCATTTCTTCCCCTTCTCCAGAGAATTAAGGATCCCGGCCAGCTCGTCCTCGCTCGCCCCGGTGGCCTCCTTCAGGGCCTCAAGACTCTGCGGTCCCTGGGCCAGGAGTTCCTTCACCTCGGCCTCGAAGATCCTCTTACGGATCTGCGGCACCAGTTTCTTCTCCACCAGCTGAGAAATGTTTTCCGGGCTGTAGTCCCCGAGCTTCTTTATCTCCTTGGCCAGGTTCCCGTACTGGGCCCGGAATTGCATATTCTGACAGAGTTTGCGGGCCGCTTCAAGCCTGAAACGCAGCCTTTCCCGGGAAAGCCCTTCCCTCTCCCCGAGGGGACCGAGTTCCCGGATGCGGGCCGTAAAGTCCGTAAGGAGCTTCACGAACCTCGGCCCTTCGGCCGCCGAGGCCCAGTCGAGGTAAAACCTCTCCCTCTGGACCCCCACCGTATCGAGGATCCGTCTCACCGTCTCCGCCATGACCAGAGCTTCGTAATTACCAGACTGGTAATGACATTCCCCGAGGTGTCACCCGCCCACGAAGACCCCGTCCGAGCCCACATAGAAGGCTTCAACCACAAAACGGGGATCCATACGACCCGTACACATAATCCGGATGACCCGGTTGTTCGGCGGATAACTGAACCGGGCCACCCCGGCCGAATCCGCCGCCGCATAACAGCACCAGTTACATAGAAAACTGAGGATTCTCGGCTCAAATCCCATACCGGCCCTCCTTAAGCGGCTTCCTTTTCCTCCTGGACCTCGGTCTTCTCCTCGGCTTCCTCAAGCCCGAAGGCCCGGATCTGTTCCAGGATGGCCTCGTCGGTGAACCCTCCGAGCGTGATGGCGAAGACCGGACAGTGCGAACCACAGACCCCGCAGCCCTTGCA
>JALWCD010000238.1 GCA_027036915.1 Thermodesulfatator sp.
GGCAGGTTACGCCCGGTTTCATGGGGGTCTCCAAGAACTACATCACCTCTAGGAAGTTCCTGCTCGCGGAGGGCGGACTCAAACGGGTGGTCTGGATGCCCAAGATGCTCAAGGAGGAGCTCAAGGATAAGCTCAAGGCCCGGGCCGAGGAGCTGGGTATTCCGGATCTCATCGATAAGATCGCGGACGAGACGGTGGCCACCACCGAGCAGGAAGTCAAAGAATGGCTTGAGAAGGTCAAACATCCGGTGCTTGAGATGGAACCTCTGATGTAAGGGAGGAGGGAAATGGGACTCACCGGTATTCAGATCATGCAGAAGTTGCCCAAGACCAACTGTGGGGATTGCGGTTTCCCCACCTGTCTGGCCTTTGCCATGAAAGTGGCGGCCGGTCAGGCGGAGATCGACAAGTGTCCGCACGTGGATCCGGCGGTCAAGGAGGAGATCGCCGAGGCCTCGGCGCCGCCCATCCGGACGGTGGTTCTGGGAAGCGGAGAGCATCAGGTCAAACTGGGAGGGGAGACCGTCCTTTTCCGGCACGAGAAGCGTTTCGAGAACCCCACGGCCATCGGGGTGAGGATAGCCACGGACATGTCCGCCGGGGAGGTCGAGAGGCGCCTTGAGGCCTTTCGTAAGTTCCGCTGGGAACGGGTAGGGGTGGAGCTTAAGGCCGACATGGTGGCCGTAGAGGACACCGAGGCCGGCAAAGAGGCCTTCTGTAACCTGGTCAAAAAGGTGCGGGAGGAGGTGCCGGAGGCCGTCCTGGTTCTCATGAGCGGAGACCGGGAGACCCTTTCTTCGGCCTGTGAGATCTGCGGGGAACACCGGCCTCTACTTTACGCGGCCACGCTCGACAATTTCAAGGAGATGGGGGAACTGGCGAAGGAAAAGAAGGTCGCCCTGGCGGTGAAGGGCGAGAGTCTGGCGGAGACGGCCCGAATCTCGGAAGAGCTCGTCAAGATGGGGCTCAAGGATCTGGTGCTTGACACCGGAGCCAGAAGCGTGCGCGAGCTTTACGAGGATCAGGTGATCGTGCGCCGGGCGGCCATCAAGAAGCGCTTCAAGCCTTTCGGGTTCCCCACGATCGCCTTTCCTTACCGCTACACGGATAACTACCTGGCGGAGGCCATCCTGACCTCGGTCCTCATTCCGAAGTATGCCGGAGCGGTCATTCTTTCCGATTTCCGGGGGGACGTGCTCTTCCCGCTTTTCGTGGAACGGATGAACATCTTTACCGATCCGCAGAAGCCTCTGGTGGTGGAGGAGGGAATCTATCCCATCAACGGGCCGGACGAAAACTCTCCGGTCCTGGTCACCTGCAATTTCGCCTTGACCTACTTCATCGTTTCCGGAGAAGTGGAGGGCAGCCGGGTACCCTCCTGGCTCCTCATCAAGGATACGGAGGGCCTTTCGGTGCTTACGGCCTGGGCCGCGGGCAAATTCGGGGCGGACACCATTGCGGAGTTCGTCAAGAAATGCGGAATAGCGGACAAGGTCAAGCACCGGAAGCTGGTCATCCCGGGTTATCTGGCCGGAATTAAGGGCGAGCTTGAGGACGAGCTTCCGGACTGGGAGATCATCATCGGGCCGCGGGAGGCCAGCGGTCTTCCGGCTTTTCTCAAGGAGTGGAAGGCGGCTTGAAGGAGGAGGTCTGGAAGGGAAAACTTAAGATCTTAGTAAAGGAATTTTTGGAGAATGAAGGAAAGGGAGTTGAAGAAATATACCTTTTCGGTTCGCGTGTTTGGGGAGGGGCGGGATACGCCTCGGACTTTGATCTGGCGGTAAAAGGGGAGGGAGGGTGGTAAGAAGGCTTGCGGAGTATCTTGAGGAGAGCACCTTTCCCTTTGAGGTGGATGTGGTGGCTTGGGAGGAGCTTCGGGAGAATTTAAGGAAAAGGATTGAACAAGAAGGAGAGAAGTGGCTTTAAAAGGGGGAAGCAGGTTTGAGGAAAGATGGGATCTTGCCTGGCGGGCCTATGAGAGTTTGCGGAAAATCCTTGAACGCCGGGTGGATCTTTACCTCCCATACTTATAGGGAAGAGACGGCGCAACGCCTTTATCCCAAGCTTGAGGGGTATGCGGAGCTTATGGAAAAGATTCTGATCAGATTAAAAAATACCTTTTCAAGGAGGGAGGCATGAGCCAGCAGGTGATCTGTATCGCGGAAAGCATCAACATCATGTCCAAGCGTATCGGTCCGGCCATGAAGGAAAGGAACCCGGAGCCCATTCAGCAGATGGCCCGGGAGGAAGCCGAAAGGGGGGCGGATTATCTGGATCTTAATATTGGTCCGGCCAAAAAGGACGGTCCGGAACTGGCGGCCTGGATCGTGAAGGTGGTGGAGGAGACGGTCGATGTGCCCATTTCGCTGGACACCACCAATCCCGAGGCCATGACCGCGGGGCTCAAGGCTTCCAAAAACCCCGCGCGTTGTCTCATGAACTCCATTTCCGCGCAGCCCGAGCGGATGGAGAAACTCATTCCGGTGGCTGCGGAACTGGGCTGTGATGTGGTGGCCCTTCTCTGGGGGCCCGAGGGTATGCCACGGGATGCCAACGAGCGGGCCGCTCTGGCCGTGGATCTGATCATGAAACTCAACGAGGCCGGTATCCCCAACGAGAAAATCTGGGTGGATCCCATCGCCACCCCGATCACCCTGGGGGCGGATCAGTTGCTGGCCGGTCTGGAGTTCCTGGCCATGCTTCAGGACATTGCTCCCGGAGCCAAAAGCACGGTGGGGCTTTCCAACGTCTCCAACGGCGTGGCCCCCCATCTGCGCCCTTATCTCGACCGGGTATATCTCATGATGCTCATGAAATACAATATTCACTCCGCTATTCTTAACGTTTACGATCAGGAGCTGGTAGAAATCGCTAAAGGTAAGCATCCGGAATGGGTAAAGTTAGTCCATGATATGATGGACGGAGATGAGCCGGATCCTAAAAGTCTTTCGCCGAAGGAGCTAGAGATCTACAAGACTGCCAGAGTCCTTCTCGGGAAGACTATCTTTTCGGAATCCTGGTTGGAACTTTAATTTAGCTTGAATTTCTTAAAAAGCTGGATTTTCTCAAAAATTGCAGGTGATGGGGGCATTTTATGAAGATCTGGCTGGACGGAAAAGAGATTGAGGTCCAGGCGGGCGAGACCCTTCTGGAGGTGGCCAAAAGGGCCGGGGTTCACATTCCCACCCTCTGCTATCTTCCGGGAGCGGCGGAGCCTCCGGTCCCCTGTGGCCTGTGTGTGGTGGAGGTGGAGGGCAGGGGGCTGGTGAGGGCCTGTGTGACCCCGGTGGAAGAGGGGCTGCGGGTAAACACCGCCACCGAGGCCGTAAAGGAAACACGGCGCAAAAAACTCGAGGCTCTGGTAGCCAACCATTACGGGGATTGCAAGGCCCCCTGCGGCCAGCCCTGTCCCGGGGGGCTAAACATTCAGGGCTACATCGCCTTCATCGCCCGGGGGGAATACGCCGCGGCCCTGAGTCTGATCAAGGAAAAGCTTCCCCTTCCAGCCACCGTGGGCCGGGTCTGCCCCCGTTTCTGTGAGCCCCGCTGTCGAAGGGCCCTGGTGGATGCCCCCATCGCCATCAACGATCTCAAGCGTTTCGTGGCCGACTGGGGTCTCAAGCACGGGGAGAGACGGCCGGAGATAGCTTCTCCCACCGGAAAAAAGGTGGCGGTGGTGGGCGCCGGTCCGGCCGGACTTTCGGCGGCCTATTATCTCCGGCTCAGGGGACATGAGGTAACCATCTTCGAGGCCCGGGAAGAGCCGGGCGGCATGCCCCGCTGGGCTATACCGGAATTCAAACTACCCAAGGAGGTCTTGCGACAGGAAATCGAAGGACTTCTTTCCCTGGGAATAGAGCTTAAAACGGGTCAGGCCTGGGGGAGAGATTTTTCCCTCAAGGATCTTTTTGACCAGGGGTATGAGGCCATTTTTCTGGCCATCGGAGCTTACCGGGATCGGGATCACGGGGTGCCCGGGGAGGAGAAGGCCCTCTCCGGACTGGAGCTCCTTTACCGGCTAAATGCCGGAAAGTCCCTGCCGGTAAAGGAGGGGCAGAGGGTCCTGGTCATGGGGGGAGGTTACACCGCGGTGGATGTTTCCCGGGCCCTGGTTCGTCTGGGGGCCAGGGTGACGCTGGTCTATCCGCGCTCCCGGGTGGAAATGCCCGCTCCCCAGAGAGAGATAAAGGCCGCCGAAGCCGAAGGGGTGGAACTTTTTCTCATGGCCCTGCCCCTGGAAATCGAAAAGACGGACTCCGGCTATCGGGTGCGGATGGCCCGGACGGTCCTTTCGGAACCCGATCCCAGAACCAAGGCCCGGAAGGTGGTCCCTATAGAGGGTTCCGAAAAGGACTACGTCTTCGATCTGGTGGTAAGGGCCTGGGGAGAGGAGCCTGATCCGGATTTCAGGTCCTTTGGGGAGCTTGAGGCCCAGCTGGCCACCACTCCTTCCGGCCAGCTTAAGGTCCAGAGCGGCACCCAGGCCACCAGTCTTCCGGGGGTTTTTGCGGGCGGGGACTTCGTTTCCGGCCCCAAGACCGTGATCCAGGCGGTGGCTTCGGGTCGGCGGGCGGCCGAGGCCATCCACGCCTATCTCCTCGGGATCAAAAAACCTAAGGGTATTCCCACGGTTAAATACGACTTCAACCGTGGACGTCGGCCGGAAGAGATGGATATGGAGTTCTACGCCCAGTTTTCCTCCGCTCCGCGGGAGATTCCGGCCGAAAGGTCTCCAGAGGAAAGGGTAGGGAGCTTTGAGGAAGTTGTTTCCGGGTTGACCGAGGAGGCGGCCCGGAGGGAGGCGGAAAGATGTCTCCGGTGCGGCTGTCTGGGATTCCACAAGTGCACTTTCAGAGAACTTCTCATTACGGAGGACGTGCCTGCCAGAGGGCGAAAACGGGCCAAATATCGGCTGGACGCGGACCATCCCTTTATTGAAGTGGATTCCAATAAGTGCGTGGGGTGTTTTAGATGCCTCAGAAGCTGTAAACACGAAGGGCTGGAGCTCAAGATTTATGCTCAGGGAACCGAGGAGGAAGAAATACACTTCAGCTTCACTGAAAGCTGTGTGGCCTGCGGGGCCTGTGTGGACGCCTGTCCCACCGGAGCCCTTACCCGGAAGGACTCCACGGTGCCTTTCACCCGGGAGGAGGTCCGGGAGATTCGCACCGTGTGTGTTTACTGTGGTACGGGTTGCAATCTGCTGGCGCGGGTGAAAAACGGCAGTATCCTGGAGGTCACGGGGGCGGAGGTGCCCCCCAATTACGGAGAACTCTGCGTCAAAGGGCGCTTCGGGTATACCTTTTACCGGCACCCCGAAAGACTCAAGCGTCCGCTCCTAAGAAACGATCGTGGGCAGCCCTTCCGGGAGGTATCCTGGGAGGAGGCCTTCGATTTTGTGGCTGAAAGGCTTCGGACCATCCGGGAGAGATACGGCCCGGAGGCCATCGGGGTCCTCTGTTCCGCCAGGACCACCAATGAGGAGACCTATGTGGCCCAGAAGTTCGCCCGGGCCGTTCTGGGGACGCATAATGTGGACAATCCCGCACGGGTCTGACACGCCCCTTCGGTCGCGGGTCTCGCGGCCACCTTCGGATCCGGAGCGGCTACGGGGACCTTTGATGAGATCCTGAGGGCCGAAGTCCTCATACTCTGGGGAGCCAATCCCACCGAGGCCCATCCCATCGTGGGTTACAAGATCAAGAAGGCCCTGGAGAAGGGGCTCAAACTGGTAGTGGTGGACCCCCGAAAGACCGAGCTTGCGGCTCAGGCCGATCTCTGGCTGCCCATCCGACCCGGTACGAATGTGGCTCTGGCCAACGGTATCGCGCACGTCATCATCCGGGATGGTCTCTATCGGGAGGAGTTTATTCGGGAAAGGACGGAGAACTTCGAGGGGTATGCCCGTTACATCCTGGCGGAATGGCCTCTGGAGCGGGTGGAACGGCTTACCGGTATACGGCGGGAGTATATCGAGCAGGTGGCCCGGCTTTACGCCCGGGCGGATAGGGCCCTTATCCTCTGG
>JALWCD010000239.1 GCA_027036915.1 Thermodesulfatator sp.
ACCGCATCCTTTCCGCGCACCTCCGAGAGCAGTTCGGACACCCGGGCCGCGGCCCGGGTGTCCGAACTGCTCTCGGAGGTGCGCGGAAAGGATGCGGTGGAAAAGAGTTTTCCGCCTGAGGACGAAGAACTCCTTTCCCTGCCGGTAAGGATCGGGGTCTTCGTGTGCCACTGCGGGGTGAACATCGCCGGGGTGGTGGATGTCCAGGCCGTGAAGGAGTATGCGGAAAAGCTACCGGGCGTGGTCTATGCGGACACCACGGTTTACTCCTGTGCTCAGGACTCACTGGAAAAGCTCAAGGAGATCATTAAGGAGCATAAACTCAACCGCCTGGTGATTGCGGCCTGCAGCCCACGGACCCATGAACCCCTGTTTCAGGAGACCCTGCGGGAGGCCGGGCTCAATCTGGCCCTGGTGGAGATGGCCAACATTCGGGATCAGTGCGCTTGGGTGCACGCGGAAGATCCCGAAGCCGCCACCGCCAAGGCCAAGGACCAGGTGCGCATGGCGGTGGCCAAGGCCCGGAGACTCAAGCCGCTTGAGCTTCAGAAGGTGAAGGTTACGCCCTCGGCCCTGGTGATCGGCGGAGGGGCGGCCGGTCTTTCGGCGGCTCTTTCCATCGCGGAGCAGGGCTTTGAGGTTTATCTGGTGGAAAAGGAGGCCGAACTGGGCGGGAATCTGCGCCGGGTGCGTTTCCTGGCCGAGGGGGAAGATCCGCGGAAGATCCTGAGGGATCTGATCAAAAAAGTGGAAAAGCATCCCCGGATCAGGGTCTTCACGCAGGCCACGGTGGAGAACATCTCGGGTTATGTGGGCAACTTTACCTCCACCATCCGTACGGAGAAGGGTTCCGAGGTGGTGAATCACGGGGTGGTGGTAGTAGCCACCGGAGGCCGCGAGCATAAGCCCGCAGGTTATCTTTACGGGGAAAGCCCCAGGGTGGTCACTCAGCTCGAGTTTGAAGAAAAGCTGGCCCGGGGGAAACGTTCTTTAGGGAAGGTCAGGCGGGTGGTGATGATCCAGTGCGCCGGCTCGCGCGGGGAGGAGCTTTCCCACTGCAGCAGGCTCTGCTGTCAGCAGGCGGTGAAAAATGCCCTGCGGCTTAAGGAAATCCAGCCCGAGGCCGAGGTCTTCATACTTTACCGGGATATGCGCACCTACGGGTTTTACGAGGAGCTTTACCGGGAGGCCCGCAATCGCGGGGTGATCTTCCTGCGGTACACTCCGGAGAGGCGGCCCGAGGTAGTGAAGAAGGGCAGGGGAGTGGCGGTTCGGGCCTACGATCAGCTTCTGGGCGAGGAGGTGGAGATCCCCGCGGACCTGGTGGTGCTTTCGGTGGGAATCGAGGCCGACCGGGAGAATCCGGTGGCCCAGATCCTCAAGACCCCGCTTACCCCGGAGGGGTTTATCCTTGAGGCCCACGTGAAGTTGCGTCCGGTGGAGGTGGCGGTGGACGGGGTCTATGTGTGCGGGCTGGCCCATGGGCCCAAACCCCTGGAGGAGACCCTGGCCCAGGCCCAGGCCGCGGCGGCCAAGGCCGCGGTGCCTCTGGCCAAGGGCTTCGTGGAGGTGCCCCCGATCGTATCCCGGGTGGAGGAAAAGAAGTGCATCGGTTGCGGGATCTGTGCCGCCCTCTGTCCTTACAGTGCCATCGAGATGGTCAAGGTGGAAAAGCGCCGGAAGGCCCGGGTGATAGCGGCGGCCTGCAAGGGCTGCGGGGTCTGTGGGTCGC
>JALWCD010000240.1 GCA_027036915.1 Thermodesulfatator sp.
GGGGAGAAGGCCGCACAGGTGCCGATGGCAATCACCGCCCCGGCCTTCTCCCCCACCTCCTGCATGATCTCAAGGGCGGTCCGGCCTCCGATCTGGCAATAAACGCCACCATCCCGGGTGGAGACGGCCCCCTCCACCACACAGAGGTATCGGCCCTCGTATTTTTTGAGCGCCGCCTTCAGGGCCTCCTCCGCCTGAGCCCCCGCCCCGGCCATGAGGGTCTCGTGATACTCCAGAGAGATCAGCTCCAGGATCAGCCGGGCCAGCGGAGGATGAGAGGACCGCAGGAGACTCTCGGTACATCCCGTACACTCCATAAAATGCAGCCATACCACCGGCGGCCTTTCCGTAGATTCCACCGCCGCCGCCACCTTCTCCACCATCTCCACCGGAAGACCCATGGTGGCCGTGGCGATGGTGCAGACCTTCAAAAAATCCCTTCGAGAAAGACCCCCCAGCCTGAGAGATGGTATCCTGGACATGGCCCCCTCCTCATGTTTTTAACACTTAAAGCGTAGCTTCTCGCGGAAAAAAAGTCAATCCCGATCAGGACGAAAATTCATTATTTACAAGATATTTCAGCTCAAAATTTCCGACTAGACTTTTAAATTGCCTTTTAACTAACTAAAAACGTCTTGAATATGCTTTTAAGGCCCTTAAGAAGTTCCGGAGTTGTCGAGCTTCAGGAGGTGGAGCATACATGGAATACAGGGATCGTAAGCCCTGACGATCTTTTCAGCCTGCTTCAGGACTTTTTCGGAAATTTTTTCAGCCTTTTCGAAAAACTCCTTCAGATCTTCCAGTAAGGCCCGGTAATTCTGGGCGGTGGGGGTGAAGATCCGAACCCTGCTCAACCGCCCCCGGGCGTCTACTTCGTAGTGATGCACCAGAAGCCCTCGCGGGGCCTCCACCAGACCTACTCCCTCCCTTCGAGCAGGAACTGAAACCTCATCGGAAACGGGCCTGAAGGGCCCGAGATCGGCCACCGCCTCTTTCAACCTTTCGGCCGCAAGCACCAGCTCGTAAACCCGCAGAAAATGCAGCACTCCAGAAAAAGGATTTTCCGACTGTTTTAAACATTCCAGGATCATCTCGTGCAGGTCCCTGAGAGATGGTGTTTTCGGGGAGGGCCACAGGACAAAGCGGGCCCAGGGGCCCACCACATAGGTGTGTCCCCCCTGAAAGACCGTAAGGGTCGGGGTTTCCTCCCCGGAGACGGTCTCGGTAAAGGCCTCGCGGTAGTCCTCAAAGGAAAGCCTTCTTTTTCGAAGGACCCCGCACAGCCTGCCCTCCACAAAATCCGGACTTAAGGCCAGAAAGGCCTTCTTTTTTCCGAGAGAAGGCGAGGTATTTCGCGAGTCCAGGGAGCGGAAAAGTTCTTCCTGCCAGAGATCGGAAAACCGTTTTATTCCCCGGTGGACCCGGGAAACCGCCCTTTTAATTTCGGTCGTCTCTTCCGGACCCAGGGCCTTAAGCCAGCCCCCGGGAACTCCACCTCCTCCGTGAAGTTTGCGACCGGAAACAAGCTCCAGGATTTCCTTTAAGGCCCGGCGTATCTCCAGGAAATCCTCCCAGAGCCCCAGATCCTTCAGGCCTCCGAAGGCCTCCGGAGAGGGGGAACGCGCAACCAGATCCGGGGCGGCGAAGAGGGAAAGAACCGTAAGATGATCCCGGAGAAAACCGGCAAGGAAGAATACTCGACGGATCCTGCGAACCTCCGGAGGGGGTGGCCGGTCAAAGATCTGATCCAGGGCCTTAAGGGAGGCCAGGTAGTGGGCCTCCGCGCAGATTCCGCAGATCCGGCTGGCCAGAAAGGGCATCTCCTCCACCGGGCGACCCACACAGAAACGTTCAAAACCCCGAAAAAGGTCGCTCTTCAAGCGCAGATCCCGGAACCGTCCCTTCTCATCGAGGAGGACCTCAAGGGAGGCCTCCCCCTCGATACGACTCAGGGGCTTAAGCTGTATCCTCTTCATCTCTTCGCTTCCTCAGACGCAAAAGAGGGCTTCGGGCCAGGAAGAACCGAAAGAAGGTTCCCACGGGGTCCACCAGACCCTCCAGGAATTCGTCCGCCCTGGCCGGCAAGACCCCGGAGGCCAGAGCCGAAAGGAGTCTCTCCCCGGCCAGGTCTTCCAGAGGCCCGTAACATCCCCCGCAGGGATAGCCGGCCCCGGGACAGACCGCCCCGCAGCCCCCCCTCGTCACAGGCCCGGAACAGATTATTCCCCGGGCCAGGAAACAATCTCCGGAAAGGACTTCCTCCCCGCCCCATTTTTTGAGCCGGCCGATCCGGAAGGGTCTCCGGGTGCGGGGGCACTCCTCACAGACCGGACCCCGATCTTTCCCTCCAGAATCTTCCTCCCGGAGGAGGGCCTCAAGGGCTTCCCTCAGGGTCTTCGGCTCCGGGGGACAACCCGGCACGGCCACCTCACAGGAGACCACCTCCGTTACCGGACGCGGGCCCTCCCCCTTCTCCCAGAGAAGACCGGGGATACCCCCGTAAAGGGCGCAGGAGCCCACCGCCGCAAGCCGGCGGGCCTTATTACGGAGCAAAAGCACCCTTTTTTCCTGATCCCTGGTCCGAATCGCTCCGCAGATCAGCGCCGCCTCAAGGCCTTTTTCCGGAAGATTCCGGAGGACCTCCTCGCGATGATCACAGACCTCGGGCCAGAAGACGATCTCGAGGTCCTCCAGAAAGGATCCGGGAAGATCCTCCAGAAAGAAGATCAGATCGCATCCCCCGCAGGAAAGGGCGTTATAGAGGGCGATCTTCACCGGTCAACTCCTTCCAGAACTGCCATATTTCGCGATGAAGCCTTTCCCCTTCCCCGGAGCCCACCCAGACCCCCCGAACCCGATCCGGAGAAAGCCCCAGGGCGGCCAGCAGTTTCCGGTAAACCTTGAGCCGGATCTCGGCCCGGGTGTTACCCTCGCGATAATGGCAATGCCCCCGGGGGCAACCTCCCACCAGCACCCCCAGGGCCCCCCGGCGGAGGGCCTCGGTGAGAAGCGCGGGCTCCACCGCTCCGCTACACCGGACCCTTAAGGGCAGGAAACCGTCCGGCAGCTTGAGGCGCTTGTGAGCCATGTTCTCAAGGGCCCTGGCCGCACACCATTCGCAGAGGAAACCGATCAACACGGGTTTCATCCCAGCACCGCCCGCAGCTGAAAGAACACGGCCTCCGGAGCCTCCAGGAAGAGGGCCCCGGAAGGACAGGCGCTTACGCAAAGCCCGCAGGCCGAACAGAGTTCCGGCAGGACCCTGAGGCCTTCTTCCGCCGGAACCAAGGCCTTAAAGGGGCAGACCTCCACGCAAAGATAACATCTTCCGCAACGGGTTTCCTGCCATTCCACCCGGGATTGCTCCACCAGGATCTCGGGCCGGGAGAGAAAGGTCACGGCCTCCAGAGCCGCGGCTTCCGCGGAGGCCACGGTCTCGGAAAGATCTCTGGGGCCGGAACAGGCCCCGGCCAGCCAGATACCCCGGCGTACGGTTCCCGCGGGATCGACCTTGTTTTCCCGGGGCTCAAAGAAACCCGCCTCCCCCGGACACAGTCCAAGCAGAGAGGCCAGTTCTCCGGCCCCAAGCTCCGGCACGAACCCGGGCACCAGGACCACCAGATCCACCGCCAGCCGCATCTTCCGTCGAAGAAGGGTGTCTTCCGCAAGCACCAGGAGCCGTCCCTCGTCTTCCGGAGACCAGGGGACCTCCGAGACCTCGGCCACCCGGCCCCGGAGGAACCTGATCCCCATGGCCCGGGCCCGGTGGTAAAGGCCCTCCCCCTCCGGGTCCTTGAGACGCAGATCCTGATAAAAGTGATAAATCTCCGCCCGGGGGTAGAGCTCTTTCAGCCGAAGGGAAGCCTTCACCGCCAGACCGCAGCAGATCTCGGAACAGTAGGGCAGATGTCTGCGGTCGCGGCTTCCGGCGCAGTGGACAAAAGTCACCCTTTCCGGAGGGGACTTAAAAATCTCCGGTTTTTTTTCTCCGGAGGAGAAGGCCTTTTCCAGATCGAAAAGGGTGATCACCCGCGGAAGCCGGCCGTAGCCGTAATGGAAAATCTTTTCCGCCGCGTAGGGGCGGAAACCCGTGGCCACGATCACACCTCCCACCCGGAGGGTACGGCGTCCCCAGGTGTCTTCGAAATCAATAGCCCCCCGGGGGCAGACCTTCTCGCACTTCCGACAGCTCTGCCCCTTGAATCGCAGACAACGGAAGGGGTTTATCACCGGAACCTTCGGGACCGGATGCGGCACCGGCCAGCCTATGGCCGGAGGCTCCACCGGACAGACCGAAAGACACCGTCCGCAACCGTGGCATCTATCCAGCCGCACGTAGCGAGGCTGAGACTCTATCTCCGCCTCAAAATCTCCGGGCAACCCCGAGAGCCTCACCAGGCGGGCCCGGGTAAAGATCTCCACCCTTTCGGCCCGGGCCAGGGCGGAAAGCCGGGGTGAAAAGACACAGGAGGCACACTCCAGACGGGGATAAAGTCGGTCGAGATAGAGGGCCTTGCCTCCCAGGAAGGGCTCCCGTTCGAGCAGATAGACTGTAAGACCGGCTTCCGAGGCCTTTAAAGCTGCGGTGATACCGGCCGCCCCTCCCCCTATCACAAGAAGAGCCGGCCTGGGCCGGAGGGTTATGGCCGGCGGGCTGCGGGTTTCCTTAAGGGCCGCAAGACCGGCCCGGATAAGTCTCAGGGCCTTTGCAGTGGGATCCGAAAGCGCGGTCCAGGCCGCCTCCTCCCGGATGGGCACCAGCCTGAAACGCTCAAGGCCCTGAGCCCTCAAAAGCCTCCGGAAGGTCTCCTCGTGAAGATCCGGGGCACAGGCCGCAACAAGCACCCCCTTTGCCCTCCGGGACTTCCGGACGAGAAAATCCTGACCCTCCGGGGAGCAGAGGAAGGGATGCCGGAGGATCTCAAGCTCTTTCCCCTTGAGCTCTCTGGCCAGGCGCGAGAGATCCACCACCTCTCCGATGTTTCCCCCGCACTCACAGAGAAAGACCCGCCAGTCTTTCATAGCTCTCCGTCCTCAAGGCCCAGGGCAGCCGGAGGGAGTCCCAGCTTGAGCCCCAGGAGTTGAGGCACATAAAGGACCCTGGGCCCTTCTTCCGGACCGTAAAGCTCCAGATTCAGTCTGCAGACCGGACAGCAGACTCCCAGGAATCTGGCCCCGGCTCGCCCGGCGCTGTAAATCAGCCGCCCGCAGAGTTCTTTTATCACCGGAGAATCCGTACGGGGGAGATGCCCTCCGCAACAGTGATGTTTGAGGGGATTGGCGGCCACCCCGAACCCCGAAAGATCCAGCAACTTTTCCATGAGTCCGGCCTCCAGCCCGAAAGGACGGGACAGGAAACATCCGTAAAAGGGAGCCACCGGGGTCCGGGGCCCCGATCCCTTGACCTCCGACACCAGACGCGAGAGGTTATCCTTCTCGCACAAAAATTCCAGAAGATGGGACACCCGCACGCTATCCGGGGAATAGCTCAGCCCCTCCTCCGCCAAGAGATCGTTCAGCTGACGCAGGCTCTCCCGATCCCTACTGAGCTCTTTTTCCGCCAGCTTGAGGTTGTGGTAACAGAGGCTACAGGTCACGATGAGTCTTCCCTCCTGTACCAGGGCCAGGTTTCTGGCCGCAAGCAGCAGGCCCACCAGCGGAGATTCGGCTGCCACCTCTCTGGCCCCGCAACAGTTCCAGTCCTCAAGAGGCGCGATCTCCAGCTCCAGGGCCGAAAACAGGGCTTCCACCGCCTGATGGAGATCCCGGGCCAGATGTTGCGAGGCACAGCCGGGATAATAGAAAAGTCTCATCGGGAAGATCTCCCCGCAAGGCTCAGCATCCTGCGAAAAACCCGGAGATTTTTAAGGGGCGAAGGGGGAGAGACCTGTCGCACCCCTTCGGCGCCCCGAATCTTGAGGGCCAGTTTTCTTTCCGGACCCTCTCTGAGCAAGCTTATCTGGTAGGCGTGGAC